>DATKBK010000108.1:0-2689 GCA_035514045.1 Steroidobacteraceae bacterium
CAGCAACCTCCGGCCCATCTCGACAATCGCATCTGCATCGGGTGCGCAAGGGTAGAGGACGGTGAATTCGTCGCCGCCCAGGCGGGCGGCGAAACCGAACGACGCTGCGGTTTCGGACAGTCGCTGGGCCACGCTCAGCAGCACGAGATCTCCGTAGTCATGGCCAAGGCCGTCGTTGATGTTCTTGAAGTTGTCCAGGTCGATGAAGTACACGCCGACGCGTTCGCTTGATTCTGCTGCGCCCAGCAGCGCATCCGCGAGCCGTCGCAGCAGGAGCCGGCGATTCGGCAGCTGCGTCAGCGAATCATGCTCCGCCAGATGCTGCAGCGCATGTGTCCGCTCCAGCACCCGCTGCTCCAGTGTTTCCTGGTGCGCGGTCACTGCAGTGCGGGCTGACGCGAGCTGCAACGCCATCTGGTTGAAGGCAATTGCCAACTCGTCAATTTCCTTGATGCCGCCGCGCTCGACCTGTACGACTCCGCCCGCACTCAAGCGCCGGGTCGCGTCCATCAGGCGACGGACTGGCCGAATCACGCTGCGTATCGTGGAGATGGATACGGCCAGTATCGATGCCAGCACTGCGACTGTGATCCAGAACACCACGGTGCGCGACCTGCGCGCCTCAGGTGATGCAATCCTGGCGATCAAGCGCTGCTCCACAAGTTGTTCTGGCAGCACCAGGGGAGACAGAGCAGGACTGGTGAGGGCCGGCAGCCCGGAAGGTGATGTTCCCCCTGCCGGGCGCGCGCCCGACACCGCCTTTTCGAGGGCTTCCCTCACCTGTTCTATGACCCGAATGCGTTCGCGATTCATCGTGGCCATGCTGTCGCGCTTGCCCTGGTCGGCGGCAACGCCGGCGACGCGACTGGCGACCAGCGCCGCGAAACCCGCATCAGCGGCCGCTACCCACTGTTCGCCCTGTGACCGCTGCAGGTTGACGCGGCTCTTCTGCAGCTCGACCTCAAACACCATCTCGCTCGCCTGCAGTGCTTCAATGGCGGCAGTGTTGTGATAGTTGCCCGCGCTCACTGCCATGAAGTTGGTCTTGATGGTCTGCAGGTCCCGGCTCAGGTTGATCAGCGACTGCCGGGCGACAAGCCGGCCGAGGACTTTCCAGCCCTTGTCGATTGACTGGGCGACCATTCCGTCCAGCGTGGCGAGCGCGCGACCGTAGTCACGGTCGCGCGCCCGGCGCGCGTCGGCAAACTGCACGGCGGTGGCGCCTCGCCGGACGAATGCCGCTACCAGATCCGCAGCCTTCATGGCACGACCGGATGCAGAGAATTCAATCTCCCAGGGAAATGCCGCAGCCCGCTGCTGCAGATCCTTCAGTGCGTGTTCAAGCTCCGTTCTGCTGCTGGCGTCATCAAGCTCCAGCCGCGCCCGGAATGCGCGATCCGCCCGTTCGAAAGCCGGCAGAAAGGTGACCGCTTCGCCAAGCAGCAGCGGGGAGATCGGTGTCGCCAGCGGGACCGGCGAAGCCGCGGCGCCGCGGTCGCCTGCAAGCTCTATCGTCTCGATGACCGCGGCGCCATGCTCGGCGATCAGATTGGCCGCAACCGCCAGCACGGTCACGGCGAAAAAGCTGAATGCCAGTCGGGGGCCAATGCCGAGCCCCCGCGTCCTGGCCGGCAAAGCGCCATCCGTTTGGTCGCTGATGAGTCCCGCGTTGACAGTGGCGGACATTGGGCATATCACGGCAGTGCTGCAGATGCGCCAGTGTGGGACCTTGATCCGGTGCGTGTATCGAGTGTCACCAGAACTGGGCGCGTCCTCCCACACTCAGCGTACAACAGTGCCTATGTGCGTCACCGAACGGTGAATGTCAAAGTGTGAACTCCATCACGCGCTGGCCGCTGCTCACTCCCCGCGTGGTTTTACGCGCAGCCCTTCTGCAATCATGGTGCCAGGGAACAGGATGACCGTGTCGCCAGCCACCAGCCCCTCACTGATCTCCCGGTAGCTGGTGTCGGCGATGCCGGTGACCACCGGCGCCAGTTGCACGCGGCCTTCGACCATTGTGTATAAGGCCCAGCCCTCGCCGTGCCGGAACAGCGCGCCCAGCGGCGCCCGCACCACATCGTTCACTTCCTCGATGGTGACGCGGGCGTCGACCCGGTAGTCATGGCCGAGGCGCGTCGCGGCGGCGGGATCGGCGAACTGCAGGATCACGTTGGTGCGCTGCTCTTCCACGCCGAGGGCCGAGATCTTCAGGCGCGCCACCGGTTCGATGCGCTCCACCGTGGCAGCCAGCGGCGCTCCGCCCCAGTTCTCGATCAGCGCCGCAGCGCCGGGCTGCATGCGCACCGCATCCTGCGACAGAAACTCGGCCACGACCTCGATCCGCGCAGGATCGCCGATGAGGACCAGCGGGCTGCCGGCGGACACGACCTTCTCGCTCTTCTGTGGCACCGACAGCACGCGGCCCGCGGCCGGCGCGATGATGGTGACAGCGGCGCTGCCGCGCCGGTCGGCGGGCTGCAGTGCGCTGCGCGCCCACGCTAGATCTGCGGCGCTGGCATCGCGCGCGGCGCGCGCAGCATCCAGGCGCGCCTGGCTGGTGTCGACGGCGGCCTGGGCCACCAGCTGCCGCTGCGCCAGCGTGAGAGTGCGCTCGTGTTCGCGCTGCGCCAGCGTCAGATCGGTGTCGGCCGCACGCAGCGCAGCCGCGCCGGCATCGACGGCGGCG
>DATKBK010000109.1:0-3792 GCA_035514045.1 Steroidobacteraceae bacterium
ACCGTGCACCGGCGGGGGAACCCGGCGGTGAGGAGCGCAGCGCCCGGGAAGCGTTGGAACAGCAGGGCATGGTGATTCTTTTTGACTACGATTCTTCGCAGGTGCGGTCGCAATACGTTGACCTGATCGCCGCTCATGCCCGCTACGCTGGCCGTTTCACCACGGTGGCGGTGCGCCTTGAAGGTCACACTGACGAGCGCGGCTCGCGTGAATACAACATAGGACTTGGCGATCGGAGGGCGCAGGCCGTGAGGCGGGCGTTCGAGTTGCAGGGCGTGCCCAAATCCCGTATTTCCACCATCAGCTACGGAGAAGAGCGCCCCGCGGCCGCCGGCTCTGATGAAGGCAGCTGGTCACAGAACCGTCGCGTGGAAATCAGGTATCAGCCCTGATCCGGCCTGCAGCTGCGCCGCTGGCGACATCAAGTCGCGCCGCCAGGGTGGATCGAACACAAGTTTCACCCTGGCGCTGCACTAAAGACTGCGCCAGCCGAACCCTTCACCACGGCGATAGTAGATTCCCATGGCGCGCCCGATGATGGCCTCATCGGCAACCAGCCCGAAGTAGCGCCCGTCGAGACTGTTCCCCCGGTGATCACCGACAGCCAGCACCATCCCGGAGGGAATCCGCAGGAACGGAATGTCGGCGCCTCCGCCACTGGCGAGATTGAGCAGTGCCTCATGGCCCTCGAATTGCTCACGGCGCGCATCGCCCATCGGCCTGCCGTTGACGACCAGCAGGCCGTCCTGCAGCGAAACCTCGTCGCCGCCGATGGCGACGATGCGCTTGATCAGCCGGGTGCCATCCAGCGGCGAGTCGAACACCGCGACATCGCCCCTCGCTGGCGCACTGGCCGCCAAGAGGTCGACGGTCGTCAAAGGGATGCGGATGCCATACGCCATCTTGTCGACAATGACGCGGTCTCCGGGCATCAGCGTGTACTCCATCGAGCCGGTGGGGACATGGTAGTGGTCGGCAAACGACGACCGGAACACTGTCATCAACGCCAGGAACAGAGCGAGCTGGAAGAACTCGGCACGCCAGGATCTCTTGCGGGCCGTCTCGACGGGGTGGATCATCTGGTCAATCTCCTGCTGCCGAATCGCTTCGGGGCAGTCCACTGACACTGGAGATCCTTACATGGCGCCCGTGGGGAACAGCCGCCAGGCGGCTGGTGCAAAAGGGGCAAAGGGCGCGCCTTGCGCCAATCGTCGACCTAGCTCGGAGATGCCTGGGTTGTGCGCCACCAGCATCACCGGTCCGTGGCCCGCCGGGGCGTTGCGCAGTTCGGCAGCCAGCGTGTCTGCGGAGGCGTTGTACAGGGTATTGATGAACTGGATGGCCGCCTCTGCCACGCCGAGGTTATTGGCGATGATCACGGCGGTCTGGCGCGTACGCCGGGCAGGGCTGGCCAGCAGGACTGCAGGCTTGAGGCCCGCCACGCCGATGGCCCTGGCAGTCGCCATCGCATCGGCTTCTCCGCGCGGTGTCAGTGGCCGGTCGAAGTCGCGGCCCTGGTACTCGGACCACTCCGCGTGGGCGTGCCGTACCAGAAGGACCTGTCGAGTTGCCGTGGCGCTCACATCATCCCGGTCTGCAGTTGCGCCGCCGGTGACATCATCTCGCGCCGCCAGGGCGGATCGAACACCAGTTCCACCCGCACCTCGCGCACGGTGGGAATCTGCTCGAGCTTGTCTTTTACATCCTGCACCAGCACTTCGCCCATGCCGCAGCCCGGCGCGGTGAGCGTCATCTTCACATCGATGTTGCGCGTGCCATCGTCGTTGGCAGCCACCTCGCATTCATAGATCAGCCCGAGGTCAACGATGTTCACCGGGATCTCGGGGTCGTAGCAGCCTTTCATCTGATTCCACGCCAACTCGCGCACGTCGCTCTCGGTGGCATTGGGGGGCAGTTCTGGTGCCTTGACCGCTTCCTTGCCAATGGCATCGGCCTCGCTGCCCGCCAGGCGATAGAGGTTGCCCTCGATGTACAGCGTGAAGCTGCCACCCAGGGCCTGGCTGATGAAGCCGGCAAGCCCGGGCTGCAGGCGGATCGGCAGCCCGGAGGGCACCATCACGGCGTCCACCTCGCGTTCGATCACGAAGGATTCGTGGCTGTGGGCCATTGGCTATTCGGTGGACACGGTGGTGTCGCCCTTGGCCAGCGCCGCATTCAGGGTGTGCCAGCACAGGCTGGCGCACTTTACCCGGGCGGGAAATTCGCGCACGCCTGACAGTGCCGCAAGCTTGCCCAGTTCCGCACCGGACGCCCCCTGCGTGGTCAACAGGGCATGCACGCGGGTGAACAACGCCTCGATCTCGGCGCGGCTGCGCCCTTTCACTGCCTCGCTCATCAGCGAGGCCGAAGCCATCGAGATGGCGCAACCATTGCCCTCGAAACGCAGGTCGGCGAGGCGGTCGCCATCGCGCAACAGGGTCAGCGTCAGCCGGTCGCCGCACAGCGGGTTGTGACCCCTGGCCTCGGCATCATGCGGATCGAGGCGACCGAAATTGCGCGGTTGCCGGTTGTGATCGAGGATCACCTCGCGGTAGAGCTCGGTCAGTTCCATCAGTGGAAGACCTCCGCCGCGCGCCGCACGCCGGCCTCCAGCTGCGCCACTTCAGCCAGGGTGTTGTAGCAGGCAAAGGAGGCGCGAGCCGTGGCGGGAAGACCGAGCAGTTCCATCAGCGGCATGGCGCAGTGATGACCGGCGCGGATCGCCACGCCCTCGTGGTCGAGGATGGTCCCGACATCATGCGGATGCACGCCATGCAGCGTGAATGACAGCACCGCGGCCTTGTCCTCGGCCGTACCGTGGACATGCACGCCGGGGATGCGCATGAGTGCCGCGGTGGCGGCGTTGAGCAACTGGTGCTCGTGCGCGGCGGCCTTGTCGATGCCCAGCGTTTCGAGAAAGTCCATCGCTGCGGCAAGGCCGATGGCGCCGCTGATGTTGGGCGTGCCGGCCTCGAACTTGTAGGGCAGTTCGTTCCAGGTGCTGCTCTCGAAGGAGACGGTGCGAATCATGTCACCGCCGCCCATCCAGGGTGGCATCGCGTCGAGCAGTGCCTCGCGCCCATAGAGCACGCCGATGCCGGTGGGGCCGTAGAGCTTGTGGCCGGAGAAGCAGTAGAAATCTGCGCCCAGCTGCTGCACGTCCACCCGCAGGTGGGCCACTGCCTGCGCGCCGTCGACCAGCACCGGCACACCCACGTGGTGGGCGGCGTCGATCACCTGCCTGACCGGCACCACCGTGCCGAGCGCATTGGAGACGTGGGTAATGGCGACGAGGCGGGTGCGGTCGTTGAGCAGTGCCTGCAGGGCAGGCAGGCGCAGCTGCCCCGATTCATCGATTGGCGCGACCCGCAGCCGCGCGCCGGTGTCAGCGGCCACCATCTGCCAGGGCACCAGGTTGGCGTGGTGCTCCAGCGCCGAGACGATGATCTGGTCATCGGGTCCCAGGTTGGTCCGGCCCCAGCTGTTGGCCACGAGGTTGATCGCCTCGGTGGTGCCGCGGGTGAAGATGATCTCGCGCGTGGAGGCGGCGTTGAGGAAGCGGCGCACCCGCTCGCGCGCGCCTTCGAAGGCATCGGTGGCCAGCTGGCTAAGTGTGTGCACGCCGCGGTGCACGTTGGCGTGCAGGTGGGTCTCATAGTGCTCGACGGCGTCGATCACGGCGCGCGGGCGCTGCGTCGAGGCGCCGTTGTCCAGGTAGGCCAGCGGGCGGCCGTTCACGTTCTGGTCCAGGATCGGAAACTGCGCGCGCAACGCGGCCACGTCATAGCCATG
>DATKBK010000110.1:0-3421 GCA_035514045.1 Steroidobacteraceae bacterium
CCCCTGCTGCCGCTCTGGCTGGGCGTGGTCGCCGTGGGTGCGTTGATCGGCACCCAGATGGGGCTCAAGTGGTTGCCCGTGCGCAACCTGCGATACGCACTGGGCGCGGTGCTCCTGGTCGCGGCGGGCAAGCTGGTTTTCGCCTGAGGACGTCGGGGGAGCGGGCATGTTGGCAGTGCGTGTTTTCCACGCGCCATCAGCCCGCTGCGGCAACTGGCGGACGCGATGGTCCGTACACGCCTACTCCAGTTCGGCACTGACCTGTGGCGCGGCCTGCGTGGCCGAGGGCGCCCTGAATTCAATCGGCACCCTGATCCGACTGGCGACCTGTTTGCCGTCCTTGACCTCGGGGGTGAACGTCCATTTCATCACCGCATCGACTGCAGCCTGGTCGAACACGCCGGTCGGCTGGGATTGTTCCACCTCAACCGCAACCGGCGTGCCCCGCGCGTCGATATCGATCGCCATGACCACCTTGCCGCTGATGCGGTTGGCCAGCGCCCCGGCCGGGAATGGAGGGGCCATCATCTTGTTGGCCGTTGCCGCAGATGACACCGGGGGTGCAGGCGGGGAGGGCCGCACCGGCGGGGCGATGGCGGGCGACAGCGATTTGGCACTCGGGGGTGCGGGTGGCGCCGGCGGAGCGGGCGGCACCGGTGGAGCGGGCGGCGCGACTGCGCTCGTGGCAGCGGCCACCCGGTGCGGCTGCGCGGCCCACGCGGCCACGCCGGCGCTCAGCAGCAGCGTCATCAAGACAGCACCACCGGCGATCCACCGTGACAACGACGGAACGGGTTGCTTGAGCATGGCGATTCTCTCCTTGAGTGGATGGCTGCGGGCTTTGTCGAATACAGCCCAGTGGCATCCCAGCGGCAGCGGCTGCGCTGCGAGCTGGGTCTTGAGCATCGCCTCGCCGTAGTCGCGGCGGGCTTGGTGGTGACGCGCAATCACGCGCTGGTCGCACGCCAGTTCCTGGTCGTGGCGGAAGTGGCGCGCGGCCAGGTGCATCAGCGGGTTGAACCAGAACACGCAGCGCAGTGCGGTCGCCAGGGCATTGAGTTGCAGGTCACCGCGCTGGATGTGTGTGCGTTCGTGCGCCTGCATCAGGCGCCGCTGCCAGGGCGTGTAGCGGGTGTCGAAATCCGCCGGGACCACGATCATCGGTCGCCACAAGCCGATCGCGGCCGGAAGCCCTGCCACGCTTTCGGCCTGGCGCATTCCGTCTCCGCGATGACCCAGTCGTCCGAGCCCGGCGCGGAAGGCGCTCTGTTGCTGCGCGAACAAACCCGTGGTGACCAGCGCACCCAGCAGCCAGAGCGCGCAGAGGGATGTCGCGTAGCGCAATCCGTCATCGATTGCGGGCGAGGCGAGTGCCAACGGCGATACTTCAACGGTCGCCACCGCCATCGGCAGCGCCGGCACCGTGGCCGCCGGCAGCAGCACCGCGACGATCCCGGCGGGCACCAGCAACCAGACACCATAGGCGACGCCCGGGCCGAACTCTTGTCGCAGCGGTCGCCGCACGCCCAGCGCCAGCAACACCCCCGCGCTCGCGGCCAGCGCGGTCTCGGTCAACAATCCGATCAGGTCAGCGGCGTCCATCGTCGATCTCCTCGAGCAGCTTGCGCAGTTCGGCGATGTCCTTGCCGCTGAGGCCGCCCTGGTCGCTGAAGTGCGCGACCAGAGGCGCGACGCGTCCGCCGAACAGGCGTGCGAGCAGGCCCTGGCTCTCGCCCATGACCCAGTCCTCGCGGCGCAGCACCGGCGTGTAGAGGTATCGGCGCCCGTCGCGCTCGGCCTGGATCGCGCCCTTCTTCAGCAGCCGGTTGAGCAGGGTCTTGATCGTCGGCTCCTGCCATTGCTGCGACTGCGCGAGCGCGGCAACCACGTCCTCGGCCGCCAGCGGCTGGGTGCGCCACAGGACTTCCATGACGATCGATTCGGCTTCGCTGATCTGCATCGTTTACATCCGTAATCCGTTAGGTGAGATTACGCCTGTAATTGCTGTTGTCAAGCACCTTGTCGAGGGACCCCGGCGAAACCGCTCGCGTGGATCCAAAAACGAAACGGCGCCTTTCGGCACCGAATCGGCGTGGTGCCTTCACTACGCCGACGGTATCTGCGAACAGTTCAATCCGGCCCATTGCGATGGCCTGACTGCCGGAGCGCGCTGGCCAGGCGCTGGACGCCCACTGACGTGCGGGTTCAGTCAGCGGCCGATGGTCTCCAGGATGGCGATCGCCAGGCGTTTCTTCGCCGGTGGCATGCGCCGCAGGTGGTCCAGGGCTTCGGCCTCGAATTCGTCGCGGGCGTATTCGTCCGGCCGCACAGCGGGGGTGATCTCCTGCGGATCGAGCACGATGGGTCCGCGGCCGGTGGCCAGCCATTCGAATCCGGTACCGGTTTCGGTGGCGATGCTGATCAGGTGCTCCACGCTGGGCTTGGTGCCGTGCGGATGCTCCCACTGGGTGACCGCGCTGCGCTTGATGCCGATACGCTCGGCCAGGGCGGTCTGGGTGAGGCCGGCGCTGGTGCGGGCGCGGCGGATGCGCTGGGGCAACGGGGTCATGGCGTACTCGGGTGAAGGAATGATGGGGGCGGGTCGACTCCGGCGCCGCATTGTTACCAACGCAGGAGAGCACGTCTGTCCGGCCAGTGAATCTATCCCCACGCGGTCCGGTAGCGCTGTCCGTTCGTCGGCACACGCGGAGGCAGGCGCGGCCACTCGCCCGCGTCAGTGACTCTTTCGCGCGCGTGCGCTTGCATCGGGTCCGGATCGGGCGTGGGATCGCGTGAAGCCCACCATGGCGCGCGAGCGCCTACAGCGCCGGCTGCAGGCCGGTCATGCCAGAGGTGATGCCAATGCTGCGCATTTCCCTTTTCGGTTCGATGGCGCTGGCCACGGGCCCGGGCGGCATACCCGAGGTGCCCGTGGCCGGGCGCAGCGCCAGCCTGTTGGCCTACCTGGCGCTGGGCCATGGCCGCAGTTTCAGCCGCTCGGAACTGCTGGCCAGCCTGTGGCCCGATCCAGGTGCCAGCGCGTCCACCGGTTCGTTCAACACCGCGCTGTGGCGCCTGCGCCGCCTGCTGGAAACACCGCCACTGGCGCACGGCAACCTCATCACCAGCGACCGCCGCGGCTCCATCGCGCTGTGCCCGCGGGCGGATGTGTGGCTGGACGTGGCCGAGTTCGATCGCCTGGTCGAGCCACGGCTCGCACGCGCGCCGGAGCGGTTGACTGACGAGGACATCGACGCACTCGAGCGTGCCGTGCGACTGTACAAGGCCGACCTGCTGGTCGAACTGTCCGAGGACTGGGCCTTGCGCGCGCGCGAGCGCTACCGCCGCAACGTCCTCAACGCGCTGTACCGGCTGATGCAGATCGCGACCATCCGCAGGCAGTACCTCGACGCCATCGCGC
>DATKBK010000111.1:0-4048 GCA_035514045.1 Steroidobacteraceae bacterium
ATCGAGAAAATCGCCGCGCTGGCCGTGCTGATGCCCATCGTGGCCAGCATGGGCGGCATCGCCGGCACGCAGACGGTGACGCTGATCATCCGCGCGATGGCACTGGGTCAGGTGCAGTGGCGCGACGCGCGCTGGCTGCTGCTGCGCGAGATGGGCGTGAGCATGCTCACCGGCATTGCCATTTCGGTGTTCCTCGCCGTCATCACGGTGGCGTGGCTGGGCACGTGGATGATTGCGGTGGTGATCGTGCTGGCCATGGTGATCAACCTGCTGACCGCCGCCATCGTCGGCGTGATGGTGCCGCTGACGCTGCGCCGGCTCAACATCGATCCGGCACTGTCGGCCGGGGTGATCCTCACCACTTTCACCGACTGCATCGGCTTTGCCACGCTGCTGGGGCTGGGCGCGTTGCTGCTGACCTGAGCCAGGCCGGCGAATCAGGGGTCGGCGGGCGCCATGAACAGGTCGCACAGCTCCTTGCTGTGGGCCAGCCCGTCGCGATGGCCCAGCTCGATCAGCGCACGCGTGTACTCGCCTTCGAACAGCAGGTAGCTGGCCAGCTGCGCGCCGCGCGCGTCGCGCGCGCCCATTACGCGCAGCAGGGCCTTCAGCGCCGGCGGCATGCAATGCATACTGCGCTCGGCGATGGCGCTCAGGTCTTCGGACGGCGAGATGAACACGATGCGATCCACCAGCCGTGCCCCGGGGAACTCGCGCGGTGCCGCGCGCAGCATGCGGTTGATGCGCTCGATCTGCTCCAGGTCTGACCAGATCTGGTCGGTGAACAGATTCTCGAGCGCGAAACCGGCCAGCTGGCCGGCGGTCGGCTCCGCATGCGGGGTCGAGCGCCGGGTGGTGACGCCACCGGTGCCCGCCGCGCGCATGCCGATGATCAGCAGCCGGTCAGCGCCCAGGCGCAGCGCCGGCGACAGTGGCGCCATCTGGCGCATGGCGCCGTCGCCGAAATACTCGCCGTCGATCTGTTCGGGCGGGAACAGCAGCGGCACTGAAAGACTGCCCATCAGGTGCGACAGGTTCAGCCGCACGCGACGCCCCACGTGGGTGGGTCGGCTCCACTCGGAGAGGCCTTCGCAGGCCTCAAAAAACGCCACCGAGCGCGCCGTGCCATAGCCGGTGCAGCACAGGGCCAGCGCGTCCAGCCGCCCGTTGCGCAGGCTCCGGCCTACGCCACGCCAGGGCACCTCGTGCTTGAGCAGTTGCCGCAGCGGCTCGTTGTCGAAAAGCGAACGGGGGGTGCGCGCCAGGTGGCCGCCCGACAGCAGCGACAACACCCATTGCAGCCCCGAACGCAGCATCCGGCGCCGCCCCACATCGAAGATCTGCTCTACATGGAAGTTCGCCCAGACGTGCTCGATGGAGCCCACCGCCCGCTTCCAGTGATCGGCACGGGCCGCCAGCACGCTGGCAGCCACCGCACCCGCCGAGGTGCCGACGATGACGCGGAAGGGATTTGGTTGCTCGGGCAAGAGATCCGCCAACGCCTTCAGCACCCCCACCTGGTAGGCCGAACGGGCGCCGCCACCGGTGAGCACCAGCGCGGGAACGGGCGGTTTGCGGGTTGGCGGCACGGCGGACATGGGCCTATGATTATGGTTCAAGCAGCCCGCGTCCGCGACGCGATCCTCGTCAGGAGTGACCATGCGCACAGGTTCCATACGGCTATCACCCATTCATTCGCTGGTCGCGTTCGCGCTGCTGGCGCTGGCTGCGCTGGCGGTGTCGGCCGCCACGCCCACACCGGCCACTGGTGTCGCCGCCAAGCCGAAGGCTGGCGACGTGGCACCAGCCTTCTCGCTGGTTGACCAGGACGGCAAGAAGCACACGCTGGCCGACTACAAGGGCAAGTGGGTGGTGGTTTATTTCTATCCGAAGGATCAGACGCCGGGCTGCACCACGCAGGCCTGCCAGTTCACCGAGAACGTGTTCGCGTTCCGCCGCGCCGGCGCGCAGATCCTCGGCATCAGCGTCGATGACGAGGCCTCGCACAAGGCCTTCGAGAAGGCGCTGGCCAGCAACGCCAGGATCTCTGCCGAGAACCAGAAATTGATCGTGGAGAATGGCCTGCCGTTCCCACTGCTGGCTGATGCCAGTTTCGACACGGTGAAGAAGTACGGGGTGCTGGTGCAGCGCGGGGCGATGGCGATTGCGGCGCGCGAGACCTTTCTTATCGATCCGACGGGCAAGGTGGCCAAGCACTACGAGGTCACGCCAGAGAAGCTCGAGGGCCATTCGGCCGAGCTGCTGAAGGACATCGAGGCGCTCAAGGCCAAGGGCTGACCCACCGCAGCGTGCGACCCATGAAGACGCTGACCGCAATTGCCGGACTGATGATCCTTGCTGCAGCCCCTGCCTGGGGGCAAAGCAAATCCTGCGAGGATCTGAAGGCCGAGATTGAGGAAAAGATCAGGAATAACGGGGTCGCACAGTTCACGCTGACCATTGTCGACAAGGACGCACCCGAGGACGGCAAGGTGGTCGGCACCTGCGGGGGCGGGACAAAGAAGATCGTTTACAAGCGGGGCGGTTGAGCCGCCTGGGCACCGGCCACCCGCCGGCGCATGGTTACGGGAAGAACTCCGCGCCCGGCGGCCGGCCCACACTACCCCAGCGCTCCGACGAATCCCAGTGCTCGTTGATGAGCCCGGTCTCGTCATCGACGCGGAACACATCGAACCAGGTCATCTCGTAGATCTCTTCCGGGTTCTCGCGGTCGCGTACCTTGCGCGCCCACATCACCATCACGATGTCGCGCTCGGCGATGATGTCGATGATCGGGAAGCGCGACACCTCCTCCACCGGCCGTTTCGGCCGCGCCGCGCTCATGGTACGCAGAAAGGCATCGCGACCGGATTCCACGTTCGGGTTGTGCTGGATGTACTCCGGCGCCATGTATTGCTCGACCAGATCCATATGGCCGGCTTCGTAGACGATGCGCCAGAAGTCGTACACGTGCTTCTTGTTGCGCGCGAGTTTCGGGTCGTCGCTGACGAGCAGCGCGTGCTGGTCTGCGGCCACATCCAGCGGGGCCAGCGGCATGCCCGAGACGGAGAACCCCGGCGCGGGACGGGCGATTGGTGCAGCTGGGGCAACAGGCTCGGGCGGCAACGCATCGCGCGTACATCCGACGACGCCTGCCAGAACGGACAACACCAGCAAACTGGACCTGTGCATGACCGTTCCCCCGTAGCTGTCGCCGGATGACGTACACGGCAATTGTGCCACCAAATGCTGGTCGATCAACGCGCGCTGAACCCGGAGGCAGTCAGCTGATTGCGGATCGCAGCATTCGCCGTGTGGCGCCGCGCAGCTGCCGCTACGGACAGGCCGGTTGGTATGCGTCCAGCAGAGCGGCATGCTCGGATCTGGCATGCGCCTCGAACCAGTGCGGGAAGGTCACGTAGACGACCTCAGTGTCGTCCTCCGCGCTTTCGTAGGAAAGTCGCGTCCCCTTCGTCAGGAAGATGATCTCGCCGGGTCTGGCGGTCGTGGCGGCCCCGCCCGAGCGAACGGTGAGCGCGCCCCTGGTCACCACGAGCACCTCATCGTAGGTGACGATCCAGTCGTTGCTGTCACCCTTCTTCAAATTGCGGTAGTAGCCGGCGCTCATCGTGCTGCTGATGGAGGAATCCACCACATCGCCCACGAAGATCTGGCGGTCCAGGTATTGATGGAACCTTGCATCTGTGTTCCTGAAATGCCTGACACTCATTGTTGCACTCCTCTGAATTGCAGTCTTGCGCTGCCGTCCGTTGTTGCATCCAGCGCTGCGGCGTCGAAGAATAGTGCGATGACGGCGCCGCCGTAAGTACGCACTTCGGCGACACCGGGTATCAATCTGTATACCGCTGGCAAGCGAGGCAAAGCCATGACGAAGCGAAAGCACGACACCGAGGCTGCATGCCCGATCGAGACAACGCTCGACATCATCGGTGGCAAGTGGAAGGGAATGGTGCTGCATCGCCTGCTGACCGGCACAACCCGCTTCAATGAGCTGCGCCGTGCCATGCCCAAGGTGACGCAGCGAATG
>DATKBK010000112.1:0-2766 GCA_035514045.1 Steroidobacteraceae bacterium
GGATCAGCTCGATCAGGTCGCGCTCGCCGGCGACGAAGGCGCCGAAGGTACCCACCGCCTTGCCCAGCGTGCCCACCAGCAGCGGCACCTCCTCGGCCGTCAAACCGGCCAGCTCCAGCGAACCGCGGCCATGCGCACCCAGCACGCCGAAACCATGCGCATCGTCCACCAGCAGCCAGGCATCGTGGCGTCGGGCCAGCGATGCCAGCGCCGCCAGCGGCGCCACGTCACCATCCATGCTGAACACGCCATCGGTGGCGAGCAGGGCGAGGCCGGCCGAATGCTCTGCGGCCAGCCGCGTGGCATCTTCCGCATCGGCATGGCGGTAGCGCACCAGGCGCGCGCCGCACTGGCGCGCACCATCGATCAGCGAGGCATGGTTGAGCCGGTCCTGCAGCAGGATCTCGCCGCGCGTAGCCAGCGCGCCAAGCACGCCGACATTGGCCATGTAACCGGTGGAGAACAGCAGCGCCGCCTCGCGACCGGTGAAGTCCGCCAGCTCTTCTTCAAGTGCATGATGTTCAGCGGTATGCCCGGAGACCAGGTGCGCCGCACCGGCACCCGCACCCCAGCGCAGCGCGCCGGCGCGCAAGGCCTCAACCACGCGCACATCGCCGGCCAGCCCCAGATAGTCATTGCTGCAGAAGTTGCGCAGCCGGCGGCCGTCCACCAGTGGCGCATGGATTGAACCGGCGTCGGCATAACCTTGCACCTGGCGGCGCACGCGCCGCTGCGCGCGTTCGGCAAGCGCGGCAAGCTCCGCGGACACCGCCGTGGCACTGCGTTTCATCGCCTCACGGACCTCAAGACTGCGAATCGGCGCGCGCGGGGCAGGCGCTTCAACAGCAGCCGCGCGCGTCCGTCTGCGCCTGCGTCTCGGACTCGATCCCGAGCCGCGCCAGCAGCGCGCGATCGCGCGCTACGTCGGGATTGCCGGTGGTGAGCAGCTTCTCGCCGTAGAAAATGGAGTTCGCGCCGGCCAGGAAGGCCAGCGCCTGCAGTTCGTCGTTCATCGCCTCGCGCCCGGCCGACAGACGCACCTGGGCTGCGGGCATCAGAATGCGCGCCACCGCAATGGTGCGCACGAACTCGAAGCCATCCACGCCCTTGCCAGCAGCTGCCGTATCTTCCAGCGGCGTGCCCTGCACCTGCACCAGCTGGTTGATCGGCACGCTCTGCGGATGCTCCGGCAGGTTGGCCAGCGTCACCAGCATGCCGGCGCGGTCGGTGCGCGTCTCGCCCATGCCGACGATGCCGCCGCTGCACACCTTGAGATTGGCGTTGCGCACGGCCTCGAGCGTGTCGAGCCGGTGCTGGTAGGTGCGGGTCGAGATGATCTGCCGGTAGAACGCTTCGGAACTGTCGACATTGTGGTTGTAGTAATCCAGACCAGCGTCTTTCAGTTCATGCGCCTGCTGCGGCGTCAGCATGCCCAGTGTGGCGCAGGTCTCCAGCCCCAGTGCGCCCACCTCGCGGATCATCGTGGCGATGCGCTCGATGTCCTTCTTCTTTGGCGAGCGGAACGCCGCGCCCATGCAGAAGCGTGTGGCTCCTGCTGCCTGCGCACGGCGCGCGGCTTCCACCACCTGCTCCAGCGGCAGCATGTCTTCGCGCGCCACGCCGGTGTCGTAGTGGATGCTCTGCGGACAGTAGCCGCAGTCCTCCGGACAGCCGCCGGTCTTGATCGACAGCAGCGTGCTCATCTGCACCCGGTTGGCGGCGTGGTGGGCGCGGTGCACCTGCTGGGCGCGGAACATCAGGTCCATGAAGGGCAGGTCGAACAGGGCCTCGACCTCCTCCAGGCGCCAGTCGTGGCGCAGGGCATTGAAACGGGAGGCCGGGGCCTCGGCGGGAAACTGGTCAGCGGCGGTGCTCATCCCGCGATGGTCTGGAGATGGCAGGGAAGTGTCAACTGAACAACCTCCTTCAAGTTGACAATTGCGTGTGTGGGGCCGCTACCCGGCCTCGTGCTTGATTTCGCCCGCCAGAAACGAGGTCGTATTTCCTTTCTGTCAGTTTGCAGTTACCATCGAGTCATGAGAGGCATCACCGTCAAACTGCCCGAGGCCACGCTGCGCCGCCTCGATGTGGAGGCAAAGGCCACCGGCCGCAGCATCGCGGCCGTCGTGCGCGAACGGCTGGACGCGGGCGTTGGTCCCGCCTCCGGCACACTGCACGAGCTGGCGGGCGATCTGGCAGGCGCGCTGGCCGGTAGCCAGCTCGCCGCCACCAACGAGCGGCGCAAGTTCCGGCGCGGGTGATCCACATCAGCGATACCGGGCCACTGGTCGCGTGGCTCAACCGCAATGATCCCCATCATGGCTGGGCGGTCGCGGCGATGCGGGATATCCCGGCGCCACTGCTGGTCTGCGAGCCGGTGCTCACCGAAGCGGCCTATTTCCTGCGCGAAGACGGACTGGACCTTGCGCCACTATTTGCCATGATCGAACGTGCCGCGCTGCGGCTGGCTTTCGACATGAATGCACACTGGCCGCGGCTGCGCACCCTGATGGCCCGCTATCCGCAGATGGATCTGGCCGATGCCTGCGTGGTGGTGATGTCGGAACAGCACCGCCGCTGCCGGGTGCTGACCGTCGATCGCCGCGACTTCAGCATCTACCGACGCAATGATCGCCAGGTCATCGATTTTGTCGCGCCTCCGGCTTGAGGGCGCGACTCCGCAGCATCTCGAGGTGGTCCTCCCAGTCCGGTTCGGTACAGAGGTAGTCGAGCATCCCGCCCTGCTGCAGCTCAGTGTACTGCCGC
>DATKBK010000113.1:0-2144 GCA_035514045.1 Steroidobacteraceae bacterium
CCGCCACCGCCGCCAAAGCCGCCGCCGCCGAATTGCGCCCGCACGTTGAACCCGTATTCCGCGTCCACGGGAAAGTAGTGCACGATGCGCATCCCGCCGCGGGAGCCCAGCGGCAGTCCGTCAAGGCGCCGGTCCTGCGCCTGCATCACGGGCGCCTGGTAGGTCGCGGTGGTCTCGGGGGTGGTGAGGTCTCCGATCGCCAGGCGCGCCAGTTTCATGGACGCTGAGACGTAGCCCTGCACCAGCGCGGGCGAGATTCCCAGGCCCGCGGCCACGTTGTCGAAGCCTTCGCTGGCGTCATCCTGCGGCAGCAGGCCGGTAACATCCACCTCGAGACCAAACAGGTCGCGGATCGCATTGGCGTATTCACGGCGGTTCAACCGGTGCAGCGCCGGCGGCGCCGCATGCGCGCCTGAGGCGGCATCGAGCTGCTGCTCCAGTGCCTGCAGGACGGCCCTGGTGTCCTGCTGCGACGGGCGCTCGTTGCCAGGCGGCGGCATCATGCCCGAGCGCAGCTTGAGCACGACCTTTTCCCACTCCGCCGCGTGCTGCCCAACGTGGCCGGGATCGAGCGAAGAGAGGTCCAGTCCACCGGCCCAGTCTTGCGTGTTGTGGCACTCGGTGCAGTAGCGCTCCGTCACCGCGGCCAGATCGACCGCAGGCCAGGCCCAGGCGGGCATCATCAGCAGCGCTGCGAACAGATGTCTTGCAGTCTTGTCCATCAACGCACCTTGAGGCCCCGCGCCTCGAGCAGACTGGTGATCAACGCGACGGACGAAGGCTTCGCCTCGGGTGGATGGGTGGCGAGGAATACGCCCCCGGCCCAATCCAGCGCCGTGCGCTGCTCGTTGTCCTGCGCGGTGAGGTCCGCGCCCTTCTCTACCAGGAAGCGGATGATGTCGTCCGAGCCGCGGTTGGCCGCACCGTGCAGCGCCGTAACGCCCATCGAGTTCGCCTGGTTCACGTTCATGCCCAGCGCATGGCAGAGCTTCACGGCCTCGAGCAGCTGCGCGGGCGCTTCAGTCCAGGTCTGCGCCACCACCCAGTTCACGCCAGCAGCCGCCATCAGCGGCGAAGTGCCGTGAAATGTACCGATGTGCGGATCGGCGCCGTGCTCGAGCAGCAGCTTCATCACGGTGACGTCGCCCGCCAGTGCGGCCGTCAGGAAGGGCGTCTGGCCGGTGAAGTCCACCCATTCCAGCGAAAGGGTTATCTCCAGCAGGTAGTGGCGGATCGGCGGCGTTTCGCTGGTGCGGGCGTCCACGTCGGCACCGGCCGCCAGCAGCGCGTGGATCAGAGTCAGCATCGGTCCGCGATCGACGCCGTTCTTGTAGGTCGCATTGTGCACGTAGAGATTGCGCACGTTGACCGCTTCCCACAGCGGGCTGCGTCCGTACCAGTCGCGCGCGTTCACGTCGCCGCCGTGCTCCAGCAGGAATTGCGCCGTGGTCGGGCCCTGGTTCGACACGGCCATCAACAGCGGCGTGATGTCATTGGCTTCGCGAGCGTTGATCTCTGCGCCGGCCTTCACCAGCAGCCTTGCCACATCGACGTGATCATTGCGCGCCGCGTAGTGCAGTGGCGTCAGGCCGCCAGGCGTGGGTTCGCGCCGGCCGCGATCAGCCGGCACCCCACCACGAATGATGCCGACGCCGAACCCGAATCCCGGCATCGAATTCGGCAGGACGAAGCCAGGCGTCCGCCCGACCTGGGTCGCCACATTGGGCTCTGCGCCGTGTGCCAGCAGCGTGGCGACTGCGCCGGCATGACCGGCCCGGGCGGCGTACATCAGCGCCGTCTGGTTGAACTGGGATTCGCGCGCATCCACGGGCATGCCGTGGTCCAGCAGCAATTCGACCACCTCGGGTACACCGACTTCCGCCGCGCGCATCAGCAACGGTGCGCCGCCGGCTTCCGGCTGGGCCGTTCTGGCCCCCGCTTGCAGGAGCGTCTGGACCATGGCGGCATTGCCGTTGGCGATCGCCAGTTCCAGCGGAGTGACTGCGCGCTCGGTCACGGCATTGGCATCGGCGCCCGCCTTCAACAGCAGTCGGACCCCAGCCAGATCGTCAGCGTCCACGCGCCAATGCAGGGCCGGAGTGCCGAATGTGCCCGGGGCATCTGGGTCCGCACCCGCCTTCAGC
>DATKBK010000114.1:0-21665 GCA_035514045.1 Steroidobacteraceae bacterium
GACCGGGCCGCTTGCGGGGACCAGTCCGTTGTGCTCCAGCTGCGTGATCGCCAGCGCTGCGGCGAAGCCGGCGGTGCCCACGATCATCGCCGCGCGCAGGCTGAGCGATGCCGGCAGCGGCACCACCGCCGCCGCCGGCACCCGCGCGAAGCCTGCATAGCCGCCATCGCGGGTCTCGGACAATCCGCAACCGGTGACAATCACCGCGTCGCCGACGCGAACTGCCGGATCTGCGGACTCCACCACCACACCGGCCAGGTCCACCCCGCCCACCAGCGGAAAGCGGCGCAGGATGCGGCCCTGGCCGGTGCCGGCCAGCGCATCCTTGTAATTGATGCCCGACCAGTGCACGCGGATGGTGACCTCGCCGGGCGCAAGGAGGTCCAGCGTGAGCTCCTCGAGCCCCGCGCTGCGCTGGTGGATGCGGAATGCGGTGAACCGTTGCATGCGGACAGTTTAAGATCCTTGCGCATGAAGCACAGCAACCGGCTTGCATGGCTGCTGGCAGGCCTGCTGGCGCCGCTGGTCGCGCTGCACGGCGCCGCCCCCCAGCGCATCGAACAGGGCAACCTGATCTTCGACGGCATCCCGGTCGAGGCGCTGAACGCCGATCCGGAGCTGCCGCTGGCGCTCGATTCACGCTCCGCCGCATTCACCGCCTGGCTGGCCGACGGCAGCATGGTCATCGCCACGCGCTTCGGCAACACCGCGCAGTTGCACCGGGTGCGCGCGCCGTCAGGGATGCGCGAGCAGCTCACCTTCCGGCTCGAGCCGGTCACCAGCGCCGTGGCCCATCCCTACGATGCCAACCGGCTGCTCTACCTCAAGGACAGCGGCGGCAACGAGCGCATGCAGATCTGGCTGCACGACTTCACCACCGGCGCCGCGCGCCTGCTCACCGACGGCAACTCACGCCACGGCCAGCCGGTGTTCGCACGCGACGGCAAGCGCATCGCCTTCCACGGCAATGCGCGCGACGGCGCCAACAACGACCTTTATCTCACCGACATCGACAGCGAGGCCTTACCGCGCCTGCTGCTGGCCGGCGACAGCGATGCGCTGTATGTGCAGGACTGGTCGCTGGATGACCGGCAGCTGGCGGTGATCCGCTATCGCTCCATCACCGACAGCGAGCTGTTCCTGCTCGATGTCGGCACCGGCGCGCAGGTGCGGGTCGAACCGGCCGCAATCCCCGCCAATGGCGACAGCAACCGCCGGCGCAACGGCACTGCTGCCTCGGGCACGGCGCGGGTCGCCACGGACGGCACCGTGGCCGTCTCCCAGGCACGCTTCGCGCGCGACGGCCGTGGCGTGATCTTCATCGCCGACCGCGGCGGCGAATTCCACGCGCTGCACTACTACGATGTGTACACCCGCGAAGTGACCACGCTGACGCCCGACACCCGCTGGGATGTGGAGCGCTTCGAGCTCTCGCAGGACGGCCGCTACCTGGCGTACACCCTCAACGAAGCTGGCTTCGACCGGCTGGTGCTGCACGATCTGCGACTGAAGGCCGACCTGCTGTTGCCGTCACTGCCCGCCGGCGCAGTGATCACTTCCATCGCCTTCGACACTGCCAGCCGCCGCCTGGCAGTCACGCTGGAAACGGCGCAGTCGCCGCAGGACGTGCGCGTCTACGGACTCGATGCCCCAGCCGACGCCACCACGCCGGCGGCGGTCACGCTCACGCGCTGGACCCACAGCGAACTGGGCCCACTGGATGCGACCAGGTTCGCCGCCGCGCAGCTGGTGCAGTACCCCACCTGGGACCAGGTCGGCCGCACCCCCCGGCTGATTCCCGCCTTCGTGTATCGTCCGCAGGCTCCCGGTCCGCACCCGGTGCTGATCGATATCCATGGCGGCCCCGAATCGCAGCATCGCCCGGGCTGGAGCAGCTTCCGCCAGTACCTGGTGACCGAGCTGGGCTTTGCCGTGGTGGCACCGAATGTGCGCGGCTCCGCAGGGTACGGCCGCAGCTACCTGGCGCTGGACAACGGCCTGCTGCGCGAGGATTCCGTGCGCGACATCGGCGCGCTGCTGGTGTGGATCGGGCTGCAGCCGGACCTGGACCGCAGCCGTGTGGTCGTAGCGGGCGGTTCCTACGGCGGCTACATGGCGCTGGCCTCGCTGGTGCACTACGGCGACCGCCTCGCCGGCGGCATCGACACCGTCGGCATCAGCAACTTCGTCACCTTCCTTACCAGCACCGCCGACTATCGGCGCGATCTCAGGCGTGCCGAATACGGCGACGAACGCGATCCGCAGATGCGTGCTCACCTGCAGGCAATTTCCCCGCTGACCAACGCGGCGGCGATCAGGAAGCCGCTGCTGATCGTGCAGGGACTGAACGATCCGCGCGTACCAGCCAGCGAATCGGAACAGATGATGGCGATGGTGCGCGCCCGCGGCGGCGAGGTGTGGTACCTGGCGGCGAAGGACGAGGGTCATGGCTTTCGCAAGAAAGCCAACAGCGATGTCTACCGCGCGACGATGGTCGCGTTCCTGAAGCAGTTGTCCGGACAGTAGGTCCGGACTATCTGGCTTCTTTCGGCTTCTTCTCTTTCATCGGCACGGTGGCCAGCGCCGGCTTCTGCCTGGCGTAGAACTCGGTGATCGCCTTGATGTCCGCCGCCGAAAGGTTGGCGACGAGGGAGGGCTGCATCAGGCCGTCCCTGCGCGAACCATTGCGATAGCCTTCGATGGCATGGGCCAGGTAGTCAGCATACTGGCCTGCCATTGTCGGCGAACCGGCGGCTCTGCTCCCTTCATCTGGCACACCAACGAGGCCATGACAGCTCGCGCATGGCGCCACCGCAGCGGGCGGCGTCCCCACCGGCGTGGCGTTGGCGTCCTCCAGCACCGCATCGCCCGCCAGATACGCGGCCATGTCATCAATGTCCTGGTCCGACAGCGAGGCCGCCTGCGCATGCATGGTGCCGTGGCTGCGGTCACCTTTGCGGTAAGCCTTCAGCGCCTTGGCGATGTAGCCCGCATGCTGACCGCGCAGCTTCGGCACCGAGAACGTGGGATACACGTTCTTGTAGGTCTCGATGCCATGGCAGCCCAGGCAGGTGTATCCCAGCGTCTTGCCCCGCACCGGATCACCCGCTGCCGCGGCAGGGGTGGCGTGGACCAGACTCACCAGGGCCAGCACCAGCGCGGGCGCGGCAGCTTTCACAAGGGAACGCAGCGACATCAACGGCAACCTCTTCAAACGCCACTCCAGCGGCGCAAAACAACCGCGAATTCTACGGTTCGACCGGGGACAATGCCACGATGATCGCATTGATCCAGCGGGTGGCCAGCGCCAGCGTCACCGTGGAGGGAACGGTGGCCGGAAGCATAGGCAGGGGCATTCTGGCGCTGGTGGGCGTGGCAGCCACCGATACCGACGAATCCGTCAGGCGCCTGCTTCAGAAGATGCTTGAGTATCGGATTTTCCCCGACGATGCCGGCAAGATGAACCTTGATGTACGCCAGATCGGCGGCGGTTTGCTGCTGGTGCCGCAATTCACCCTGCTGGCGGACACCGGCAAGGGCACCCGGCCGGGGTTTTCGCGCGGGGCGCCCCCACCGCTGGCCCGGCGGCTGTTCGCCCAACTGGTCGCGCAGGCCCGGGAGGCCCATCCGGGGGCTGCCAGCGGCGTATTTGGCGCCCACATGCAGGTGTTGCTGGTCAATGACGGGCCGGTGACATTCTGGCTCGAGGTGCCTTGACGAACCTTTCGGCACCGGGCTGTCTTATCATGTGGGACTCACCGCCAACGGTGAGACATGCAGGTTTAACGGGAGCACCACGATGGGTTCATTTAGCATCTGGCACTGGCTGATAGTCCTGGCCGTGGTCATCCTGGTGTTTGGCACCAAGAAGTTGAGCTCGCTCGGCAGCGATGTCGGCGGCGCGATCAAGAACTTCAAGAAGGCCATGAACGACGGCGAGGCCGAGGGCAAAGACGCCGCGAAGCAGATCCGCCAGTCGATGGGTGCGGACGCGGAATTTCCCGAGACCAAGTCGCAGGACAAGGCCCCCGCCGACCGCGACGATCGCGCTGCCTGAAGGCCGCGCCGCCAGTCTTCCGCGTCGGCTAGCGCCGCTGCAGACCGCGCGGCGCACTCCTATCCACTCAACCTGACGCGCCACTTGCGATGTTCGATTTCGCGTTCTCCGAATTACTGGTGATCTGTGTGGTGGCGCTGGTGGTGCTGGGCCCCACGCGGCTGCCCGGCGTGGTGCGCAAGATCGGGCGCTGGGTGGGCAAGGCGCGCTCGATGGCGCGCGAGTTCCGCGAGCAGCTCGAGAACGAGGTGAACATCGAGGAGCTGGGCCGCGAGGCCAAGCGCCATGCGACGCAGGATCCGCCGCCGACGCCCGCTCCGGCCGATGCCTCCACCATGGCGGCTGCCGCTGCGGCTGCTGCCACCGGTGCTGCCGCCGACGCCGCCCAGGCTGACCCCGCAGCTCCGGCCACGCCCGCGGAACCCGATGACATCGAGGCGCTGGCCCGCAGCGGCTATCCCTACGGCATGTCCACCGACACCTCTATATCTTCTACCGCCGATCCCGCGGTGGCATCGGCGATGGGCGAGGAGTCCAGCGACGACACCTATTCGCATGCGCATGCCGATGGGGACGAGCCGGACCTGTGGAACCCGGAACCCGATCCGGCAGCCGAGGCCGACGCAGCGCCGGCTACCGCCCCGGACGCGGACACGCGCGCATGAGCAAGGAGGAGAAGAAGAAGAAGAACAAGGGCGGCGAGAACCTGGCCGAGGGCACGCTGATCTCGCACCTGCTGGAGCTGCGCGACCGGCTGGTCAAGGCGGTGGCCGGCGTCTTCCTGCTGCTCGTGCCGGCCATCTACTTCAAGGATGCGCTTTTCTCGGGGCTGGTTCGGCCGCTGCTGGCGAACATGCAAGTTGGCGACCAGCTCATCGCCACCAGCCCCATGGCGGGCTTCATGATGCCGATCAAACTGGGCTTCTTCATGGCACTGTTCGCGGCCATGCCCTGGGTGCTGTACCAGATCTGGGCCTTCGTTGCGCCAGGTCTGTATCGCAAGGAGAAGCGGTTCGCCGTGCCGCTGCTCCTCTCCTCCATCGTGCTGTTCTATGTCGGCATGGCGTTCGCGTACTTCGTCGTGTTCGACATGGCCTTCCATTTCCTCATGGGCGCCACGCCTGAAGACGTGGCGAACATGCAGGACATCAATCTGGTGCTGAATTTCGTGCTCGCCACTTTCCTCGCCTTCGGCATCGCATTCGAAGTGCCCGTAGTGGTCATGCTGCTGGTGCTGACCGGGCTGGTCACGACTGACAAGATTGCGGCTTCGCGCGGCTACGTGATCATCGGCGTGTTCGTCGCCGCGGCGGTGCTGACGCCGCCCGATCCGGTGTCACAGATCCTGATGGCTGTTCCGATGTGGCTGCTGTTCGAGGCCGGCCTGCTCATGGCCCGCATGCTGTTGCGCCCTGCAAAGACCAAGGAAGCCGACTCCGACGGGCCTGCTTGAACGCCATCGGCGAGCGCCGCGTGCTGGTGCTGTGCCTGGCGACGGTCTATCTGGTGTGGGGCACCACCTATCTCGCCACCCGCATCGGCGTACTCAATCTGCCGCCCTTCCTGTTCGGCGGCCTGCGCTTTCTTGCCGGCGGCACGCTGCTGATGGCGGCGGCGTTCTGGCGCGGCTTCCGCCCCGCGCAACTGCGCGGCCAGTGGCGCCATCTGCACGTGATGGCGCTGCTGGGCGTGGCGCTGTGCAACAGCCTGCAGGTGTGGGCGATGCAATGGGTGCCCTCGAATACCAGCGCGCTGCTCAACGCCTCGTCGGCACTGTGGATCGTGGTGTTCGGTCTGTACGGCGCGCGCGCGCATCGCCCGGGGCCGCGTGTGGTGACTGGTCTTGTGATTGGCTTCGCCGGCACGGTACTGCTGATGTGGCAGAGCGCTGCGACCGGGGCGGCCACACCGCTGGTGCCGCAGCTGGCCATCCTTGCTGGCTGCGTGTTCTGGTCGCTGGGCACCATCTACATGCGCAACCACAGCCTGCAGCTGGATATCTTTGCGCTGGTCGGCATGCAGATGCTGCTGGGCGGCGCATGGATGACGCTGGCGGGACTGCTGCTCGGCGAGGCGCGCCTGTGGCAGTGGTCACTGCCGGGCACGCTGGCACTGCTTTATCTCGTGATCTTCAGCTGCTGCTTTGCCTACACGGCCTATGCCTGGCTGGCGCGCCATGCCACGCCCGCGCAGACCGGCACCTACAGCTACGTCAATCCCGCCGTCGCCGCGGTGGTGGGCTATCTGGTGCTGGGTGAGACGCTGACGCCGGTGCAGATGCTGGGCGCGGTGGTGATCCTGGCCGGCGTGCTGATGATCAACTGGCCCGGCCGGCTGGCGCGCGCCACGGGCTGAACCCTACTGACCGCGCAACTCGAGCAGTGCCTTCAGGCGCGTCAGCGCGCGCTCGGTGGCCGCACGCACGCGCACGAAGTGCGTGTTCCACTCCGGCAGATCGGGGACGCCCGAACACAGCAGTCGCACGATGGTGCGCTGGCCCTCGGCCTCCAGCAGCACGTCGTCGGCCACCGCGCCATCGAACACCGACAGCCCGTCGGGTGGCAGGTAAATCAGCCGCAGTCGCCGCGGCGGTTCGAACACGTCGATGAGCGCATGCCGCTCGAGTCCCGGTCCGATGGTGCCAGACCAGCTGCCGCCCTGCTGCGGCCGGATGCGCGCATCCTCGCCCAGCCACAGCGGTAACGTCCCGGGACCGCACAGCGCGGTCCAGACCCTGGGGGCCGGAACATCGATATCGATGCGGTGCGCGAACCCACGTGTCTTGAGGGGCATGGCGATATTGTGCCAGTTATCCCTCGCACCAGCATGTGCGCCACCTCCCGTTGCCGGCGACGCGAAGCGGTCGACGTTTGGCTATGACTTCGCACGGGCTTGCATCTGGCCCGCGTATTCCGATATCAAGCAGGAGAGCACATGAACAACAGCAGCAAATGCTGTGCGATCTTCCGGCCTTCCAGCGCTCATGTAGCGCATCCCCCCGTGGGTTCTGGCGTCCCCTGACGCCGGCGCCCTTGATCGGAAGGACGGGTTAGGCGGGTGGCAGCACCCGCCTTTTTTTCACGCCGGCGCCTGCGGTTCCTTCTTCAGGAACATCACCACCATGGGCAGCACCGACACCGCGATGATGGTGATGGTCACCAGGCCGAAGTTGTCCTTGATCAGCGGAATGTTGCCGATCAGGTATCCACCCCAGATGAACAGGTTCACCCACAGCAGCGCGCCGAGCACGTTGTAGGCCTGGAAGCGTACATAGGGCATGCGGCCGACGCCGGCGACGAAAGGCGCGAAGGTGCGGATGATGGGCGCGAAGCGCGACAGCACGATGGTCATGGCGCCGTGGCGCTGGAACCAGCCCTCGGTGCGGCGCAGGTAATCGACATTGATGAAGCGATAGCGGCCGCTGAACGCATGCTGCCCGATGCTGCGGCCGATCGCATAGTTGGTGGTGTTGCCGAGGATGGCCGCCGCACACAGCAGCAGGCACAGCCACAGCGGCGAGAGCGTGCCGCTGGCATCGATGGCAGCCAGCGCACCCAGCGCGAACAGCAGCGAATCGCCGGGCAGGAAGGGCGTCACCACCAGGCCGGTCTCGGCGAAGATGACCAGGAACATGATGGCGTATATCCACAGGCCATAGCGCGCCAGCAGCTCGGTCAGGTGGCTGTCCAGGTGCAGGATCAGATCGATGAAATAATGCAGCAACTCCACGCGCGACCTCTTGGCTTGCGAGCGCCGCGTAACGGCACGCTGGGAATGGGAGTCTAGCCGGCGGCCTGCATGCCGGCTTCCAGATCCTGTTCGAACCCGGCCGGATCAACGTCCTGCGCCGGCGGCCCGCGCCTGGCGGCACGGCAGGCGGCTTCGGCCACGGCCAGTGCCAGCATCGGGTTTGCAGCGCTGGTATCAACCGGTGCGACACCCACGCTCAGGGAAGACTGGCGCACGGTATTGCCACTGCCGCCAACACTGGCCAGCGACAATCCGGCCATTGCGGCGCGCAGTCCCGCGGCGAATGCGGTGGCATCGGCCGCGCTGGCCGGCAGCAGGATGGCGAAACGATCGCCGCCCACCCGCGCGGCGGCACCGCCCGGAGCCAGCCGCGAACGCACCAGCTCGCCCAGTTTCAGCAACAGCCGATCGCCCATCTGCATGCCGTGATGGTCGTTGATGACATGCAGGCGATCGGCATCCAGATACAGGAAGCTCCACGCTGCAGCGGGACGCTCGGCCAGCAGGGTGCGGACGCGCGCCTCGAAGGCCGGGCGCACCAACAGGCCGGTAAGCGCGTCATAGCGGGCCTCGATCACGGCGGCGGCGCGGCGCGCCAGCAGATCGCCCAGCAGGCCCTCGCGGTGACTGAACTGCGGCGCCTCGCGGCTGCGGAACAGCGCCAGCACCGCAATCGCGATACCGGCAGGGTTGCGCACCGTGCTGACCAGCACGCGCAACGGCAGATCCACGCCCGGCACGCTGTCCGGTTCGTTGAGCAGCATTGCCTCCTTGCCCAGCTGCGCCAGCGACATCAGGTGCCGGTAGGCGCGCGCCAGCAGTGAGGTGTCGACCTCGCGGCCTTCGGCCTTGCTGGTCACCACCACATTGCGCTCGGGCATCAGCAGCGCCGTGAACTCGCAGCCCAGGTGGGTGTTGACGTGTCCGAGCAGCTGCGCAATGTCGTCACCGGCAGGCGTGGCCTCGGCGGTGGACAGCAGCAGCCGCAGATCGGCGTTGTCCCCTTGCGCCTCGGCTGCGAGCGCCGGCTGTTGCGGGCCCCCGGTGGCCGCGGCCAGCCGCGTCTGCAGCTGCAACTCGCGCCGCAGGCATTCCAGCACCGGCCGCAGCATGGAGTTCACATAGGAGAACGTGTGCGGATCGTTCCCGGCATTGCGCCAGCGGATGCTGAGCACCGCGGCCGGCTTGTGATCCACGCCGCGCAGCCAGAACAGGTAGACCGGCTCATCTGCCCCCAGCTGCAGGCGCACCCCCGGCTCATCGCTGAGCTCTGCCTTGGCGGCCGCCTGCGCGACCAGCGCCGGCAGTTCCTGCGCGACGGTCTCGTCACTGGTCCAGCGCAGTTCGCCGTCCGGATTGAAGATGCTGAGCCCCGCGGCACGTGGCAGCAAAGCAGCCACCAGCTGCGCGTACGGTGAAAAATCCTGTGGCATTTCGATCACATCCCTGAACATGCCGACAGGATGACGCAAGACCGGCGGGGGAGCGCTGATCGAGTTGGCAGATTGGGTGGCGTGGACGCGTGTCAGCGCGCCGGCGGTGCGGCTGTACGGAACCACGGGCGGGGATCCAGTGGCACGGTGTCCTGACCCTTCCTGGGCTCATGACGGAGCTGGAAGAACAAGCCTGGCGTCTTGCGCCCACCCGAATCGCCGGCGGTGCCGAGGCTGGCACCTGACGCCACCGAACTGCCCCCCGTCACGTGAAGCTCACCCAGATGGCCGTAGATGCTCAAATATCCATTGCCGTGGTCGAGCACGACCAAGTGTCCATAGGATGACGACCAGTCGGCGAACTCAACCCGGCCTTCGTGTATGGCCCTGACCGGGGCACCGTACTCTGTATCAATATCGATGCTTTCTGACTTCCCCAGACCCGAGATTGTTGCACCGAAGTTCACACTGATCTTCCCCGCCACCGGCCAGCTGAGCTGCCGGCGTGTCTGGGCAAAAGGCGCCTTCGGGTCATAGGGCAGCGATCTGGTGGCCCGGCGGCCCTGCTCGATAATCCGCTCCAGCTGCTGGCTCTGGGCGCGCATCCGCCGTAGCTCGGCCTGACGGCCGCTCGACTGTTGCTGCACGCGCGCGAGCACCTGGCCACGTTGGCGCCGCGCACCTTCCTGCTCCTGCAGCAGCTTCTCCTGTTGCTGCTCAAGTTGCGCCAGCTTGGCGTCTTCTACAGCAATACCGGCCGTAAGTTCTTCGATCTTGGCGATATTTTCGTTGATCTGGCTGATCTGGTCCGCCCGCAGCCGCCCCAGGTAGCCGTAATAGGCCAGATTGCGGCTGAATTCTGCCGGGCTGCGCTGGTTCAGCAGCAGCTTCAGCGGCTCGTTGCGGCCCATGAAATAGGCGGCCCGCAGCTGCTGCGCCAGCTGTTCCCGGGTGCGCTCGCGGTCGGCCTCCCGTTCGGCGCGCTGGGTCTCCAGATGGCGGCGGACGGCGCCGCGTTCGGCGCGCTCGGCGCGCAGTCTGGTGAGCTCGCCCTGCACTTTGGCCACATTGCGCTCGGCATCCCGCAGTTCGCGGGCGCGGCGGTCTATTTCAACCTCGTCCTGCTGCACCCGCCGCGTCATGCGCTGGATGCTTTCCTTGAGGGTCTTGAGGTCGGCCTCGGCGCGGGCGGGATCCTGCGGCTGCGCAGCGGGCAGGGCGAGCGCAATGCCCAGCGCGGCGAGGAGTGCGGCGATGCGGCGGTGCCGGAATGACATGGGCGCCAAGTCTAGCCTGTCCGGCCCGCTATAATGCGAGGTCCATATGGAACGCGTACTCCAATACATCACCGCCCACCCCATCCTCACCGGCCTGACGCTGGCGATGGTGCTGGCCGTTCTGGCCTTCGAACTGCGCGCGAAGCGCTACGGCTATGCCGCCATCCAGTCGCAGGAGGCGATCCAGCTGATGAACCAGGGGGCGCCGGTCTACGACCTGCGCGAGACCGAACAATACGCCGCCGGCCACATCAGCGGCGCCCGGCACCTGCCGGGCCCGCAGCAGGAAAAAGCCGCCGACCAGCTGAAGAAATTCCGCGACAAGCTGCTGCTGTTGGTCTGCGAGGACGGCACCCGCTCCTCGGCCATGACGCGCGCCCTGCATGCCGCCGGATTCACCAAGGTGTTCAACCTGCGCGGCGGCCTGAAGAGCTGGCGCACCGAAGGCCTGCCGCTGCAGCGCGGCTGAGCGATGGACAGTGAGCCTGAGTCGGCCCCCGCGGTCGTGATGTACACCACCGCCCGATGCGGCTGGTGCGCGCGCGCGCGGCGCCTGTTCACGGACAAGGGCGTGCCGTTCACCGACATCAATGTGGAGCAAGTGCCCGGCGCACGCGATGAGATGCGCGCGCGCAGCGGGCGCAGCACCGTGCCGCAGATTTTTGTGGGTGGACGCCATCTGGGCGGCTACGACGACACCACCGCCCTCGACCGGCTGGGTGAGCTTGACCAACTGCTGGGCGCGGCCGCCACCACCGACTGATTTTTTTGACCACGACTGAAGACACTGAGGATCACCACGATGGCCGACAACAATCCCGCCGCCCCCGGCAATGGCGCCGCCACCGACCAGGCACCGAATCTGGCGCTGCAGGGGGTTTATCTCAAGGACTGCTCCTACGAAGCGCCCCTGGGTCCACGCGGTGACGGCAACTGGCAGCCGCAGATCAACCTGGACCTGGCCACCACCAGCAAGGCCATCCAGGGCGATCTGCGCGAAGTTGTACTGACGGTCACCGTGTCGGCCAAGCAGAACGACAAGACCCTGTTCCTGGTCGAGGTCAAGCAGGCCGGCGCCTTCCTGATGCAGAACCTCACCGAAGAGGATTCCAAGCGCGCCATCGCCAGCATCTGCCCTGGCGTGCTGTTCCCCTATGCGCGCTCGATGGTCTCGCAGCTGGTATCGCAGGGCGGCTTTCCACAGCTGCTGCTGCCGCCGGTGAATTTCGACGCGTTGTACCTGAACTCGACCGCGCAGTCGGTCACCGCGCCACAAGTCACCAACTAGCTGCCGTCGGGGCCAACGCCAGTGATCGCGCCGATCGCCGTGCTGGGCAGTGGCTCGTGGGGCACGGCGCTGGCGATCCAGTTCGCGCGCGCCGGCAAACCCACCCGGCTGTGGGGTCGCGACGCCGCGCAGCGTGTTGCCATGCGCGGCGCACGCGTCAATGCGCGCTACCTGCCCGATGCGGCCTTTCCCGACGGCCTGTCGGTGGCCGATTCACTGGACGAGGCGCTGGCCGGCGTCAGCGATGTGCTGGTGGCCGTGCCCAGCAGCGGCTTTCGCCCGCTGCTGGTGGAACTGGCGCCCAGGCTCACCTCCGGCATCTCGGTGGCCTGGGCCACCAAGGGTTTCGAGCGCGATACCGGGCTGCTGCCGCACCAGGTGGCGCGCGAGGTGCTGGGCAGCGGCTATACCACCGGCGTGCTGTCGGGGCCCACCTTTGCCATCGAAGTGGGCCACGGCCTGCCCACCGCCATGGTGGTGGCATCGCAGGACCAGAAGTTTGCGATGCGCATCGCCGAGGATCTGGCCTCGCCCACCTTCCGCACCTATGTCTCCACCGACATCATGGGCGTGGAGATCGGCGGCGCGGTGAAGAACGTGATCGCGGTGGGCGCAGGCCTTTCCGATGGCCTGGGCTTCGGCGCCAACATGCGCGTGGCGATGATCACCCGCGGCCTCAACGAGATGCGCCGGCTCGGGCTGAAGATGGGCGCACGCGAGCGCACCTTCATGGGGCTGGCAGGACTTGGCGACCTGGTGCTCACCTGCACCGACGACCAGTCGCGCAACCGTCGCTGTGGCCTGGCGCTGGCGCGCGGGCTGTCGGTGGACGAGGCCATGCGCGAGATTGGCCAGGTGGTCGAGGGCTGGCATGCCGCGCGCGTGCTGCGCGAAGTAGCGCGCAAGCTCGAACTGGATCTGCCCATCTGCGAGGGCATCTGCCAGATCCTCTTTGATGACGCCAACGCGCAAGCCGTGATGCGCGAGCTGATGGCGCGACCGCCGCAGGCGGAGTTCGAATAGGGGCTGATCACGTTCGGCATCATGATGTCTCATCATTGACATCAAGATGCCGCACAGCTAGTGTGCCGCCATGCGCACTACGCTCACGCTCGATGACGATATCGCCGCGAAACTGCAGCTGGCCTCGCGCCGCTCGGGCCAGTCTTTCCGCGATGTGGTGAACCACACGCTGCGCCGCGGGTTGCAGCAGCAGTCAACCACGCCCCGCATGCCTTTCCAGGTGAATGCGCGGGATATGGGCCCACTGCGCCCGGGTCTCAGCCTCGACAATGTCACGGAGCTGATCGAATCCCTGGAAGGTCCGCTGGCCCGATGATCCTGATCGATGCGAACCTGTTGCTCTACGCCTATCACCAACGCGCAGAACAACATCGTGCGGCGCGCGGCTGGCTCGAGGCCACGCTGTCGGGCAGCGAGCTGGTGCGCTTCGCATGGGTCACGCTGTGGGCATTCCTGCGCATCGCCACCAATCCCCGCGTGTTCGAGCGGCCACTGTCCGCCGCCGAGGCAGCAGCGGCCGTATCATCCTGGCTGGATCAACCCGTGGCGGCCGTACTCGACCCCGCTGAGCGGCATTTGGAGATCCTCACCGCGCTGATGCAGGACGCGCAGGCCTCGGGGCCGCTGGTCATGGATGCGGCCATCGCCGCGCTGGCTATCGAGCATGGCGCCACGCTCTGCACAACCGATCGCGACTTCGCACGCTTTGCCGGGCTGAAGTGGCGTAATCCGCTGCAACAGCGCTAGCAGAAGCCGTTCTGTCGCCACGCCTCGTACACAACTACGGCTACGGCGTTCGACAGGTTCAGGCTGCGGTTTGACGGCTGCATGGGAATGCGCAGGCGTTCATGCGGGGGCAGTGCGGCGGTTGCTTCCTGCGGCAACCCGCTGGTCTCACGACCAAACAGGAAGCAGTCGCCGGGCTGAAAAGTCCCTTCGTGGTAGCCGAGATTGCCATCGGTCTCGATCACGAACAGCCGCGCCGGGATCAACGCCGCCAGGCATTTCATCAGGTCCGTGTGCACGGTAACCCGCGCCAGGTCGTGGTAATCCAGCCCCGCGCGCTTCAGCTGCGGCTCCGACAGATCAAAGCCCAGCGGCTCGATCAGGTGCAGGTGGGCCCCGGTGTTGGCGCACAGCCGGATCGCGTTGCCGGTGTTGGGCGGGATTTCCGGCTGGTACAGGATGACGTGGAACACGGGCGAACCTCGATGCTGCGCTGCGGTCGGGACCATTCTGGGCGATAATTGCAGCATGAATGCGGCCCTGGAATCGCCCCCGCTTGCCGCGCGCACCCCGGCGCCCGCCTGGCAGCCGCCACCGGCTTCGCTGGCACTGGAGTTCTGCGGCATGCGCTTCGCCTCGCCCATCGTGCTGCTGTCCGGCTGCGTGGGCTTCGGTGAGGAATACACCCGCGTGGCCGGCTTCTCCAATCGCGATGTGGGTGCCATCTGCCTGAAGGGCACCACCGGCAAGGCGCGGCTGGGCAATCCGCCGCACCGGGTCTACGAGACGCCCATGGGCATGCTCAATGCCATCGGGTTGCAGAACCCCGGCGTCGAGGTGGTGGTGCGCGAGATCCTGCCGACGCTGGATTTCACCGAGACCCGCTTCATCGCCAATGTCTCCGGCTCCACGGTCGAGGAATACATCGAGGTCACCGCGCGCTTCGATGATTCGCCCATCGATGCCATCGAGGTCAACATCTCCTGTCCCAACGTGAAGGAAGGCGGCGTGCAGTTCGGCAATTCGCCCGAGATGTCGGCGCGGGTGGTCGAGGCCTGTCGCAAGGTCACGAGCAAGCCGTTGATCACCAAGCTGTCGCCGAACCAGACCGACATCCAGCTCAATGCGCGCCGCTGCATCGAGGCCGGCACCGATGGGCTGGCCGTGATCAACACCGTGATGGGCATGGCCATCGATCCGCACACGGGCAAGCCGGTGATCGGCAATCGCCAGGGCGGACTGTCGGGCCCGGCGATCAAGCCCATCGCGCTGCTGAAGGTGGCCCAGGTCAGCGACGTGGCGCGACCGCATCGCATCCCCATCATCGGCCAGGGCGGCATCGTCAATGCCAGCGATGCGCTGGAATTCCTGCACGCCGGCGCCACCGCCATCGGCGTGGGCACAGCGCTGTTCTACGATCCGCTGGTGTGCCCGAAGATCAATCGCGGCATCGCGGACTACCTGGCCGCCGCGGGCTTGGGCTCGGTGAGCGCGCTGGCGGCCGCCTAGCTGGCTGCTACGCCGCCTGGAGTAGCTGCCCGCCTTCCCGTTAGTGGCTGCTGGCCCTGATGCCGCGCGCGGCGAGCTTCGCCTGCACGCTGTCGGGGCCGACCAGATGGCCGCTGCCCACCGCGACGAAGGCCACGCCTTTGCCCTTGAGCAGATCCTGGATCTGCCCGGCCCAGTTCTCGTTCCGCTGCACGATCATGGTGTCGTAGGACATGCCGGCAGAGCTGGCACCGCCTTCACCTTTGCGCCAATCCTCCACATATTCTGCCAGCGGCGCGGTGTCGCCTTTCATCCAGGCACGCACGGCGGCGTCGACCGACTTCATCATGTCGTCGAACTCCGCGTCGGGCATGGCCAGCAGGCTCTTCAGCGCGGCCAGCTGTTCCGCGTCGGTACCCGCCGCGATCCAATCCAGCTGCTGCTCGACGGTTTCCAGCCCCTTGACCTCATCACCCTGCTCGCGCGCCAGCTGCGTCAGCACCATGTCCGCACCCGCGGCCGGGTCGTAGCCGGCGGACATCAGCGGCAGGACGCCCAGCGTGACCGTCGCGAACCAGGGCTTGGTCATCTCGATGACCATTCCCAGCGCCTGTGCATCGGGGCTGCGCGCCAGCAGCTTGCGCAGCTGCGCGCGCTCGGTTTCATTGAGGCGGCTCGACAGTGGCTGCGAGGGTGACAGGGCACGCTGCAGCATGGTCATGCCCAGCGCCACCTCGCCGCCGGGCGGAATGGCGATCTCGACCCACAGCTCGGTCGCATCTTCCAGGGCGCCAAGCACCCGCTCCGTGCGCCACTGGATGGCCGGATCGAGCAGGTGGACGGTGCCGAACAGGTAGATCGTGGAGTCCGCGTCCTTGACCACCCACATGGGAGGCTCGACCGCCGCCGCCGCCGCCGCGGCTGCAGCCGGAGCGACCAGCGCGGCTGGCGCCACGAGTCCCAGCAGCGCGAGCAGCGCCGCGCCGCGCCCGGCATGCCTGCGGCGGCTGGACCCGGACCCCGGGGTGGCATTGTTCTGATCCTTGCGCATGCGCTCAGGTCTCCATTGGCCCTGCGGCACCGAGAGTATCCCATCTGCAATGCATGGATGAACTCCCTGCTTTTCCATAGAATTGCGCCCCGCCCACTTCCCCCCCGGGCCGAGAAAAACCCCCATGTCAGCCACCGCCACCGAAACGATCAACTTCACCCGCGGCGTGCCCGCCAACGAGTCCTTCCCCGTCGCCGAGCTCGCCGCCTGCACCCAGCGGGTGCTGGAGCAGCAGGCCGTCAGCGTGCTGCAGTACGGCCCCGCCGCCGGCCTCGCCGCGCTGCGCGAGTGGCTGGCGCAATGGCAGCAGGTGCCGGTGGAGCGCGTGCTCACCGGCAACGGCTCGCTGGAGATCGTCGAGTTTCTGTGCATCGCGCTGCTGGGCAGGGGCGAACTGGTGTTCACCGAGTCACCCAGCTACGACCGCGCCATCACGTTGTTTCGCCGCAATGGCGCCGGGATCGAAGGCATACCGCTGCAGGCGGACGGCCCGGATATTGATGCGCTCGAGGCCGCGCTGAAGCGCCGCGTGCCGACGCTGTTATATGTGATCCCCGATTTCCAGAATCCGTCGGGCGCCACCTGCTCGCTGGCCAAGCGCAGACGGATCGTCGAACTGGCAGAGCAGTACAACTTCCTGCTGCTGGAAGACGCGCCCTATCGCATGCTGCGCTACCGCGGCAAGGACGAGCCCACACTCTATTCGCTGGCTCCGCATCGCGTGCTGCACATGAGCTCGTTCACCAAGTTGATCGCCCCGGGCGTGCGAACCGGCTTCATGCTCGGCGACCCCGCCCTGCTGGCGAAGATCGGCAAAGTGGCTGAAGACACGTACATCTCCCCCGGCTACTTCGCCCACGGTGTCACCGCCGAATGGTGCCGCGAAGGCAACCTGTTGCCGCAGATCGAACGCCTGAAGGCCCTCTATGCGCCCCGCCTCGACGCGACGCTGGCGGCCCTCGACAAGTACATCCCCGACGCCGTGGCCACGCGTCCCGATGGCGGGTTCTTCCTGTCGATCACGCTGCCCGAAGGCATCTCGACCACGGCCGTGCGCACGGCAGCAGCGAAGCACAACCTCAATCTTGCGGATGGACTGGCTTTCTTCCCCACCGGCGGTGGCGAACGATTCCTGCGCCTGCCGTTCTGCGCGCTGACGCCGGCACAGCTGGATGAAGGCGTGCGGCGGCTATCGCTGGCGGTGCGCGAAGCCAGGGCCTGAGCGGCCTCAGTCTTGCCGGCAGGCCCCGCGCGGAAACTCCGCGCGGGGCCATTTCTGTTGCGAATGTCGATGAAGCCGATCAGCTGCCGATCAGTCCGCCGTCATCCTTGGTGACCACGATCGTCGCCGAACGCGGACGCGAACCCGCCGCACCATCTGGCCAGGAGCTGAAGCGCTTCGGGTCCGCCGGATCGTTGTCGCCGGAAGGCGCCTCGCCCGGATGCTGGATGCCCACGAACATCGTGCGTCGGTCGTCGGTGACCCACACACCCGTTACCTCGCAGATATTGGGGCCGGTCAGGAAGCGGCGCGTTTCGCGGGTTACCGGATCGGCGGCCAGCATCTGGTTGTTGCCGAAGCCCGTATAAGCCCCGCTGTTGATGGTGCTGCCCGACACGTCGGTCTGGATCCAGATCAGTCCGGCCGGATCAATGTAGATGCCGTCCGGTGAACCGTACTTGTCGCCCACGATGGTGGAGCCATGCGCCGGATTGGCTGGATCGCCGCACAGCGCGAACATGTCCCACCTGATCTTGTCCTCGGTCCAGTCGTTCTTGTAGGACCAGGTGATGATATGCCCGTAGCGATTCGGAGCGCGCGGGTTGGTGGCATCCGTCGTCGGCGTTTTGCCGCCGGCGACACCGCGCTGGCTGTTGTTGGTCAGCGTGCAGATGGCGGTCAGGGACTTCGGCATGGTGTCGATCCACTCCGGGCGGTCCATGCGGGTGGCGCCTGCCAGGTCCGCTGCGCCGCGGGTGTTGATCAGGATGTCGGCCATCGACCAACCCGCCAGCACCGGATTCCCGGGCGTCAGCGGCAGCCAGTCGCCAGTGCCGTCGGCGTGGAACTTCGCGACGTACAGCGTGCCGTCGTTGAGCGGATGAATGCCCTTGGCGAAGGACTTCCGCCACGGCAGGCGCGACACGTAGCGATAGATGTACTCGCCCTGCTCATCGTCACCCGAATAGACCACCACGCGGCCGTCACGGGCTTCCTGCACCCAGGCACCCTCATGCTTGAAGCGACCGAGCGCCGTGCGCTTGATCGGGATCGACTTGGGCTCGAATGGGTTGATCTCCGTCACCCAGCCGAAGCGGTTCGGCTCGTTCGGTTCCTTCTGCACATCGAAGCGGTCGTCGGTGGTGTGCCACAGATAGCCGAAGCCGCTGGCCGTGATGCCGTAGCGGCGTTCCAGCTCCGTCTGCATGCCGCCCTGACGGAAGTAGCCATTGAAGTTCTCCTCGCATGCGAGGTAAGTGCCCCAGGGCGTATAGCCCATGGCACAGTTGTTCAGCGTACCGCGAACCCAGTGGCCGGTCGGATCGGCGCTGGTCTTCAGCCTGTCGTCACCCTTCGCCGGACCGCCGATGCGGATCGGCGTATTGCCGGTGATACGGCGCGCGTAGTGCGACGGGCGGATCACCTGCCACTTGCCGCGGACTTTCTTCACTTCGACGATGCCCACACCGTGGGCAGCCAGCGACTTGCTGGTCTTTTCCGCGTTCCAGCCTGCGAGACCGTCCGGGAACAGCAGCACGTCGTCGGTGTACTCGTGGTTCTGCACCAGCAGGCCGTGATGGCTGCCGTGCAGCGGGAAGAAGACCATGCCGTCGTTGTGCATGCCCCACTGCAGTTCCTGCTCGGCGGCCGAGTTGCTGGCGTCCTGCTTGAATGCCGGGCCGTCGGAGATCGGATCGCCCCAGGCGATCAACACCTCGGCGGTGTAACCCTCGGGAACGCAGACCGAGTCCACCTTCGTCGGGTCAGCGGGAATCGACGGGATGCCCGTGAAGCCGAGTATCGACTTCGGGCTCCTGCCCCGGTTGTAGGCCGAGGCCGGCACGGCCTGCAGCAGCGATCCCACGCCGCCCAGCGAAGCAGTGACGGCCATGGCAACACCACCGCCAAGCAGATTGCGGCGCGACAGACGCTGCTCGACCACCTGCTCAAAGGATTCGTTGCCGGAAATATTGCTTTCGATGTCGTCATCGACAATGGACATGGTGTTCTCCCGAAGCTGTCTGGAATGTTCTTGCCAACCGCAGCGAAAGCGCGGCCCAGGACAAGTAATCAACATTCGCGTGACACGACGAAGTCAGCCACGTGACAACGGCGGGAAGGTACAGCAACAGGAAGCGCAGGATCAGCCGCAAACCCGGAAGAACTACTCGACGGCAGAAGTACTTGCCGCGATTTCCGCAGGCAGCATCTCGTGTTCGCGCAGCACCCGCCGCGCCTCCGCACTGACCTGCGGATCAGAAGAATCGGCATCCTCAAGCAAATCCAGCAACGCCGGCTCCGCATACATGCCGGCAAGCCGGTCCGGTATGTGGTCGAACTCGCCGCCCTCACTTGACGGCGAGGCATCCGGCGACAACCGGTCCCCACCAGCCGGGATGGCAGCCTGCCCGGCAACCTGCGCATCAAGGACGGTTGGAACCGCTGACGATGCCGGCATCACCTCGCCGCTCACGACCGCGCCGCCGGAGCGGGGGCCCAACTGGCTGTCGGACGGCCATATCAGCAGCAGCGTCGCCCCCATCGAGAAGGTGAACAGTAGCGACGCCCCCAGCCACGGCACGGACCTGCGGCGCGGTGGCGCGGTTGAATCTGCAGAACGGGGTGGCGCCGGCACCGTTCATTCTGTGCGGAAGCGCATGACGGGGTGGTTACAGCTCGCTGCTGGCACCGCCCAGGCCGGTCACTGCACGTCGTACTGCACCCAGCATTCCCAGGCCTGAAAGCAGCAGCCAGGCAGCAGCTGGCAATGGCACCGGAGCCGGCTTCCCGTACAGGTTCACATGGGACAGATCCTGTGCGCCGGTTATGCTCCACGTGCCCGAAGTCACGCCGACGGGCAGGCTGAATGCTGCCCAGTCAGGGTCAAGCTGTCCGTTACCCGACGCAAATGCGATGACCAGATCCGTGTACCCCGCCACATTGAAGGCGAAGGTGCCGGAGAGTCCGCTGTCCGGCGGTGTGGCGACCAGCGATCCCGGTAGTGCTCCGCTCCACAGGTCATCGCTCTTGTCGAGGGTGATGTAGCCCATCTGGTTGATGGCGTCGTTGTTGCCGGACAGGTTCCCGGCCGCGTAGGCCAGGCAGGCTGCGCCCGGGTCCGACGTGAGAATGAATTCCCGGTCGGAGGTCTGGACCGTGCCAGGACAGTGAACAGACACCGGCGCAGCCATCGCAAGGCCGCTTCCAGCCCCCAACCCGAGGCAAAGCAGGATGCGCGCAAAAGTGCGGTGCGTAGCGGGGGCCATTCAGTACTCCGGTTTCCGGGACAGAAACCAGAATCGGCGCAGTTCATGTCAGCGGGATTGCTGGCCGATGACGGCAATCGCGCGTCGCGACAAGGCTTGGCCGAAGGCTCGGCTACTCCGGAACGTCGTCCATCCCTAGCTCCTTGAGCTTGCGCGTCAACGTATTGCGCCCCCACCCCAACAACTTCGCAGCCGCCTGCCGATGCCCCTGCGTATGCTTCAACGCCACCCGAATCAACGCCTTCTCAAACTGCGGCAACGCCTCATCCAGCAACGGCTTGCCCCCGCTCACAGAAGCCTTGTCCGCCCACCCCGCCAGACTCGACACCCAGTCATCCGCCGGCGTAGAAGCCGGATCCGCCGCAGTGATCTCCCGCGGCAGATCATCGATGTGCACCTCGCTGCCCGGCGCCAGCACGGTAAGCCGGCGGCACAGGTTCACCAGTTCGCGCACGTTGCCCGGCCAGGCGTACTGCTCCAGCATCTCCACCGCATTCGTGGCCAGCGTCTTGGTATCAACACCCAGTTCCTTCGCCGCCAGTCCCAGGTAATGCGACAGCAGCGACGGTATGTCCTCACGCCGCATGCGCAGCGGCGGCAGCTCGATGCGGATCACATTGAGGCGGTGAAAAAGGTCCTCGCGGAACTGGCTGCGCGCCACGCGATCTTCCAGGTTCTGGTGCGTGGCTGCGATCACGCGCACATCAACGCGGATCGGCGTCTGGCCGCCGACGCGGTAGAACTCGCCCTCGGCCAGCACGCGCAACAGCCGCGTCTGCAACGGCAGGTTCATGTCGCCGATCTCGTCCAGGAACAGCGTGCCGCCATCGGCCTGCTCGAAGCGGCCGCGACGCAGCGCATCGGCGCCGGTGAACGAGCCCTTCTCGTGGCCGAACAGTTCCGACTCGAGCAGCTCGCCGGGACTCGCCGAGGTGTTCAATGCGATGAAGGCCTTGTTCGCGCGCGGGCTGTGCTCATGCAGCGCGCGCGCCACCAGTTCCTTGCCGGTGCCGGACTCGCCCGTCACCAGCACATTCACCGACGAGCGCGACAGCCGCCCGATGGCGCGGAACACCTGCTGCAT
>DATKBK010000115.1:0-3077 GCA_035514045.1 Steroidobacteraceae bacterium
CTGGTTGATTCGCACCAGCAGATCGATGGTGCGGCAGGGCGTGCGATCGACCTTCGCCAGCAGTGCCGCGAGGTGCTCGCCCGCGGGTGCAGCCTCGAGGAAGGGCAGCAGCTCCTTGGCCTCTCCAGGCGCGTAGCTGAACGGATAGTTCTCGGCATACGACTCGACGAAGAAATCAAACGGGTTGAGCACCGCCATCTCGGCGACCAGGTCCACCTCAACGCGCAGCTCCCGGGCTGGCTTGGGGAACACCAGCCGGGCGAGGTAGTTCGACTGCGGATCCTGCTGCCAGTTGAGGAACTGTTCAGCCGGCGCCACTCGCAGCGAATAGGAAAGGATGCGGGTGCGACTGTGCGGTGCCGGACGCAGGCGGATCAGGTGCGGCCCCAGGTTCACCAGCCGGTCGTAGCGGTAGTGCGTGACATGGTTCAGCGCGACGTGAATCGACATGCGATGGCGGCTCCGGGAGATACGATGCGGCGGGCGGACTATACCGCTACGCCTGTCACCGCTTCGCGCTCATGCAGGTGAAAGTACTCGCGGGCGATGGCATCGTGGATGCTGGCCAGGTCAGCCTGGATTTCATCGAGATAGTCGTGTTGCCGGGCCGGCCCCAGGTCCTCGCCGGCGCTGCAGTCGGCGCGCCGCCGCGCCATCCGCAGCGCCCGCAGCGGATCCACGTTGTGGGGCAGCTCGGCCAGGTGGGTCTCGATGGCGTCCAGACAGTACGCCACCGAGCGCGGAAAGTGCGGATCGTTGATGAGGTAGCCGAGCACATGCTCGGCGGTAACGCCGGTGTTGCCGGCGCCCGCGCTGAGCGCATGGCGGCGGAACATCTGCAGCGCCGACAGCGAATTGAGCACGCCCACCCACAGCAGCCCCAGCGCCAGATCGGGTCCGATCCGGCGCGGAATCAGGATGGCCGCCTGGATGTCGAGGATGCGTGTGGTCATGTCGGCCCGTTCGATGTGCTCGCCCAGGCCGATAAACTCCCAGGCCACGTCGTGGCTCATGCAGGTGGCGAGCACGCCGGCCACAGCCTGCCGGTCGTTGATCAGCTCCTCGAGCATGCGCCGTCGCTCCTGGCGCGTGATGCCGGGCTGGGCGTAGCGCCTCGAGGCAAGATACAGCGAGTTCACGCGCTGCCACAGGTCGCGCGGCAGCACATCGCGCATGGTGCGGCAGTTCTCGCGCGCATAGCGGATGCAGGACTGGATCGAACCGGGGTTGCGGGGCGAGGCCATCAGAAAGTCCACCACGCTGGCCTCGTCAGGCTGTGCGTAGCTCTGCTGGAACAGCTTGCCCAGGCCGACGATGCGCGTGAGTCCTTCCCAGCCGAATGAAGCGCCAGCCGGCAGGTCGAGCAGCAGTTGCTGCGTGGCGTTGATCAGCCGCGCGGTGTTTTCGGCCCGCTCGAGGTAGCGCGCCATCCAGTACAGGCTCTCGGCGGCGCGTGACAGCATCAGGGATGCTCCCCCACGATCCAGGTGTCCTTGCTGCCGCCACCCTGCGAGGAATTGACCACCAGCGAGCCGGGCCGCATCGCCACACGTGTCAGACCACCGGTGGTCACGTACTGCCCGCGCGACTGCAGCACGAAGGGTCGCATGTCCAGGTGCCGCGCTGCAATGCTGTCGCCCGACCAGGTTGGCGCGGTGGAGAGCATCAGCGTCGGCTGCGCCATCCAGCTGCGCGGGTCGGCGCGCACCCGCCCGGCGCAGATTGCGCGCTCTTCGGGCGTGGCCTGCGGCCCGATCAGCAGGCCATAGCCGCCGGATTCGTTCGCGGGCTTCACCACCAGTTTGTCGAGATTGGCGAGCACGTATTCGCGCTCGGTCTCGTCATTGCACTGATAGCTCGGTACATTCGGCAGGATGGGATCCTGGTCGAGGTAGTACTTGATGATCTGCGGCACGTAGGTATAGACCACCTTGTCGTCGGCTACGCCGGCGCCCGGCGCATTGGCGATGCCCACATTGCCGCTGGCCCAGGCGCGCATCAGTCCCGGCACACCCAGCAGCGAATCCTCGCGGAACACGTCCGGATCCAGAAAGTCATCGTCGATGCGCCGGTAGATCACGTCCACGCGCCGCAGGCCCGCGATGGTCTTCATGTAAACCACATCGTCGGAACCCACGATCAGGTCCCCGCCCTGCACCAGCTGCGCGCCGGTCTGCTGCGCCAGATAGCTGTGCTCGAAATAGGCGGAGTTGAATACGCCCGGCGTCAGCAGCACGATCACCGGCCGCTCATCCAGACGGGGTGAAAGCGCGGCCAGCGTGTCGTAAAGCGCCGCCACGTAGCCATCGACCGGCTGGATGACATTGGCCGAGAACAGTTCCGGGAATACTGACTTCATCAGCAACCGGTTCTCGAGCATGTAGGACACGCCGGAGGGCACGCGCAGGTTGTCCTCCAGCACATAGACGGTGCCATCGCGATCACGCACCAGATCGGTGCCACAGATATTGGCCCACACGCCGAAACGGGGCGAAATGCCCTGACACGCGCGGCGGAAGTTGCGCGATCCGGCCAGGATTTCGGCCGGGAAAACCTTGTCACGGACGATGCGCTGGGCGTTATACAGGTCGTCGATGAACAGGTTCAGGGCCGTCAGTCGCTGCCGCAGGCCAGCATCGATGCGCTGCCACTCGCTGGCCGGCATGACCCGCGGAATGGGATCGAAGGGCCACGCACGATCGATGTTCTGCCCATCGTCATAGGTGGTGAAGGAGATGCCCATGGTGACGATGGCCGCGTCGATGGCCTGCCGACGCAGGCGCATCTCGCCGCCGTCGAGGCCTGCCAGGTACTCGCACAGCGCGCGCGCTGCCGGGCGCGGCTCGCCGTTGCCGTCCACCAGTTCGTCGAAAACCCCGTCAGGACGGTAGTCCTCGTTGCCGAATCGCATAGGTATCCGCCGTGTGTTGCGAGCGGAAAGGAGCAAGAAGCGTGCCTTGCAGCCGCGGCCATGCCGTAGATTGGTGCGACCGCGCGGGAGTACCGCGCCGCCCGTGTCCCAAGGCGGTGCGCGGGAGGGCGCGGGGAGGCCTACTGCGAGTCGGCTTCGGCAGCCC
>DATKBK010000116.1:0-5080 GCA_035514045.1 Steroidobacteraceae bacterium
GTCTTCAGCTCAACAACTTCAGTGTCTTCTTCCGGTGAGCCAGTCACCACCGCCACCCTTGGGATGGGGTGGCGGCAATGAACCCGGACTGAATCGGCGGCCTTATTCCGCCGCGGCGCCTGGCGCCACATCCGCCTTCACGATCTCCAGCAGCTCCACATCAAAGGTCAGCGTCGCGCCGCCCGGCATGTCCGGCGGGCTGCCCTGGTCGCCGTAGGCAAGTTCCGACGGGCATACGAGCTGGGCGCTGCCACCCACCTTCATCATCTGCACGCCCTCGGTCCAGCAACTGATGACCCCGTTCAGGGGGAAGCTGGCCGGTTCACCGCGCTCCCTGGAGCTGTCGAACACCGTGCCGTTGACCAGCCGGCCCTCGTAGTGGACCGTGACCGAGTCGTTTGCGGTCGGCGACTCGCCGGTGCCCTCGGTCACGGACTTGTAGACCATGCCGCTGTCGGTCTTCTGTGCACCGGCCTCGGCAGCGACCTTGGCCAGGTGCTCGGCACCGGCCGCCTTCTCGCGGTCCAGCGCAGCGGTCTGGCGCGTCTCGGCCAGCTCCTGGATCTTGGGCATCAGCGCCTCGAACTCCTCGCGCTTAACTTTCGACTCGTTCCTGGCGCCATCATTCAGGCCAGCCTGCACGAAGGCCAGTTCCGCCGGAGTCAGGTCAAAGGGCTGCAGGTTCTCCGACAGGATTGCGCCCATCGCATACAGGGCCTTCTCATCGTCGGTGGTGGGCGTGGGGTTCTCGACCGTCTGGGTGCAGGCGGTGAGCTGGACGGCGGCGGCGAAGCTGACAATTAATACGACACGCATGCTTGGGAACCTTGCGATGGGTAGTTGAAAGTGCCGCTAGTCTAGGCAAATCCCCCGGCCGCTGCATGGGGTAGTTGGCCGAAAATTCCCGTCAAGCGGGAAACAGCAGTGCCGCCACGGCCCGGTCTTCCTGCGCCAGCACGTTGTACGTTCGGCATGCGGCGCCGAGATCCATTGCCTCCAGCGCAATCTCCCGCGCCACGAGCAGCTTGCGCAGCGCCTGCAGCTGCGCGGTCGCGAATCCTGTGCCACCCAGCAGCAGGATGCGTGGCTCCAGCGGCCACACCGGCGCCAGCGAATCGGCGGTAAGGCCCGCTGCGTCCTCGATCCACTGCGCATGCAGGAAGCCGGGCGCGATGATCACGGGCCGGGTGAGGTTCTGGCCGTTGACCGTGATGCCGTCGGGCCCGTAGCGGCCTACGAGGTTCATGCGCGGCTGGATGTTCTCGTGCAGCTTCATCCGGCCGCTACGATACGCGATATGACGCCGTTGATCGCAATGCCGGGGCCGTGGCTGCCTGATGACGCTGCCGATGCGCGGGCCCTCGGTGCGATCCCCGAACTGCCGGCATTGACCCGCCTGCTGCGGCGAGCGCGCCGATTGCAGGATGCCGAGGACTGGCGCGCCGGTGTGCTGGCGGCATTGGGCGCGGGCAGCGGCGTTTCACCCGTGTCGGTGGCAGCGCAGGCCGTGCCGGTACTGGCGCAGGATGCGACGCTGTGCTTCGCGGCCCCGCTGCATGTGGTGGCCGGCATGAGTCGGGTACATCTGCAGCCGGGTGGGCGGCTCCTGCTCGATTCGCCCGAAGACCAGGCCTGGTGCGACGCCTTCAACCAGGAGTTCGGGTCCAGCGGCCTGCGACTCCATGTCGCATCACCCGGTGGCGGCTGGCTGCTGAGTGCGCCCTTCGCACACAGTGCGCGCGATCCGGCGCCGCAAATACTGGTTGGCACGGCGCTCGAGCGGCAGCCCGCCGCCAGTGAAGAGGAGCGTTCACTGCGCCGCCTTGGCGCCGAGGTGGAAATGTGGTTGTCCGGGCACGCGCTGAACCGGGTACGCGAGGCGCGGCGACAGCCGCCGATCAATGCCCTCTGGTTCTGGGATGGGGCGCGGGCGGACGCATTGCCTGCGATGCGAGTCCCACGGGGCATCGTCGATGGCAGCGGGCTGCCGGATGCGTGGCTGGCGGGGCTGGCGCGTCACTTCGCCGTGCCGGCGGCCATCGGACGCGACTGGCATCACGCCATGCGAGCGGTCGAGGCGACCGCGGGTGCGGGTCCGCTGCTGATCGTGCTGGCACCGGACAGCGGCGGCGCCACAGGGCAGTATTGGCAGATGCTAGAGGACCACTGGTTCGCGCCGGCCGCGCGCGCCCTCGCTGAGGGTGGGATTACCGGCCTGCGGCTGCAGATCGGCCCTGGTGCCTTTGCGTTGCCAAACCGATCGCTGTCGGCGTGGCTGCGCTGGCGGCGCCGCAGCTGGTGGCAGCTATGCGGGCAGGTGCGTCCGTGAGTCGTATCAGCCGCCGCCTGCAGGCCCGCACCCTGACTGACGAACACAGCCTGCCCGAGCGGCTGCCACCTTTGCTGCGACGAATCTACGCGGCGCGACGCGTGCGCGATGGCGCGGAGCTGGCGACCGGGCTGGCCTCGTTGCTGCCGGTGGGGTCACTTGAGCATGTGCACGAGGCGGCCGCGCTGCTGCTGCTGCACCGCCACGGGCGCGTGCTGATCGTCGGTGACTTCGATGCGGACGGCGCCACCAGCACCGCGCTGATGATGCAGGCGCTGGCGAACTGGGGCTTTGCCGGCGTCGATTTCCTGGTGCCGGACCGGTTCCGCTTCGGCTACGGCCTGACGCCAGGCCTGGTGGATGAGGCGCGCGCGCGTGACCCCAGCCTGATCGTCACGGTGGACAACGGCATTGGCAGCCACGAGGGCGTGGCAGCGGCGCGCGCTGCGGGCATCCAGGTGCTGGTCACCGACCACCATCTGCCGGGCGAGGTCTTGCCCGCAGCCAGCGTGATCGTCAATCCCAACCTGCGTGGCAGCGCTTTTGCCAGTCGCGCTCTGGCAGGTGTGGGGGTGGCGTTTTATGTGTTGGCGGCGCTGCAGCGCCTGATGCAGGCACAGGGCAGTCTGCCGCCCGGGGCGAAGCCCGTTTCGCACTGGCTGGACCTGGTGGCGCTGGGCACGGTGGCAGACCTGGTGCCGCTGGATGCGAACAATCGCGTGCTGGTCGCGCAGGGGCTCATGCGCATGCGCGCCGGGCATTGCCTGCCAGGCCTCACCGCGCTGGCCGAGGTGGCCAGACGAGAGACCGCGAGCCTGGTGGCCTCGGACCTGGGTTTCTCCATCGGTCCGCGCCTGAACGCCGCGGGGCGGCTGGATGACATGAGCATCGGCATCCGCTGCCTGCTGGCCGCCGACGTGGCCAGCGCGCGCAGGCTGGCCGCGCAGCTGGATGAACTCAACCGCGAGCGTCGCCGCATCGAGGGCGACATGCAGGAGCAGGCCCGCGCCGCAGTGAAGGGCCTGGCGGCCTGGCAGGATGGCGCGCGCCACGCGGGCCTCACGCTGTACGACGCCGGCTGGCATCAGGGCGTGGTGGGACTGGTGGCCAGCCGCATCAAGGAACACACCGGCCGGCCGGTGGTGGCCTTTGCCGAGAGTGGCGAGGGTGAGGAGCTGCGCGGTTCCGTCCGCTCCATCGCGGGCGTGCATGTGCGTGACGTGCTCGAATCGGTGGCCTCGCGCAATCCCGGGCTCATCCTGCGCTTTGGTGGCCACGCCATGGCGGCCGGCCTTGCCATCCGGCGCCCGGATCTGGACCGCTTCGCCAGCGCCTTCGATGCCGCCGTGAACGACAGCCTCAAATCGGTAGAGCCGGACGATGTGGTGTGGACTGACGGCGAACTGTCTGACAGCGAGATCTGCCTGGCCACCGCGCAGCTGCTGCGCGATGCCGGCCCCTGGGGCCAGGCTTTTCCCGAGCCTTCATTCCAGGGCGAGTTCGAGATCGAGGCGGCGCGCGTGGTGGGCGAGAAACACGTCAAATGCCGGCTGCGGCCGGTGGGCTCCGAGGCGCGCTTCGACGCCATCGCCTTCAACCTGCTCGATGGCGAGCGCCACACCACGCCGCCCGCTGGCCGCCTGACGCTCGCCTACCGGCTCGACATCAATCACTGGCAGGGCGAGCGGCGCCTGCAACTGCTCATCGAGCACCTGGAAATGCCTTAGAATCCGCAGCCATTCCCCCGTGACTGCCCTGGATGCACTGATGCCCGTCGAGACCGCATTGATCAAGCGCCACCTGCGCGAGCTGGCCGAGCGCACCGCCTCGTTACGGGGGTTTCTTTGACTACGACACCAAGAAAGAGCGGCTGGAGGAAGTCAGCCGCGAGCTTGCGGTGCCCGATGTGTGGACCCAGCCTGATCGCGCGCAGGAGCTGGGGCGCGAACGCGCGCGGCTGAGCGCGGACCTGTCCCAGGTTGACGGGGCAGGCTCGGCGCTGACCAACGCCAGTGAGCTGCTCGACATGGCCGAGGCCGAAGACGACGCGGCCGCCGTTGCCGACATCGAAAAGGAACTGCCCCAGCTCGAATCCCGCGTGCGCGACCTTGAGTTCCGGCGCATGTTCAGCGGCGAGATGGACGCGCACAGTGCCTATCTCGACATCCAGGCTGGCGCCGGCGGTACCGAGGCCCAGGACTGGGCGCAGATGCTGATGCGCATGTACCTGCGCTGGGGCGCGGCACGCGGCTTCAAGACCGAACTGATGGACTCCAGTCCCGGCGAGGTCGCCGGCGTCAAGAGCTGCACGATCGCGTTCGAGGGCGACTATGCCTATGGCTGGCTGCGCACCGAAACGGGCGTGCACCGGCTGGTGCGCAAGAGCCCCTTCGATTCGGGCAACCGCCGCCACACCTCGTTCGCCTCGGTGTTCATTTCGCCGCAGATCGACGATGACATCAATATTGAACTCAACCCGGCCGACATCGAGATGGATGTTTACCGTTCCAGCGGCGCTGGCGGCCAGCATGTGAACAAGACCGAGTCGGCAGTTCGACTGCGTCACATGCCCTCAGGCATTGTGGTGGCCTGCCAGAGCGAGCGCAGCCAGCACAAGAATCGTGCCACCGCCATGAAGATGCTCAAGGCCAAGCTCTACGAACTGGAGGTCAACAAGCGCAATGCCGCTGCCAAGGTGCTCGAGGATTCCAAGTCGGACGTGAGTTGGGGCAACCAGATCCGCTCCTATGT
>DATKBK010000117.1:0-4659 GCA_035514045.1 Steroidobacteraceae bacterium
TCCACCGGCGAGGGCGTGCTTCCAACCATGCCCGACTGGGTGACCGTAAGGATGGTGACCACACCCTGCTGTCCCAGGTAGGCGAGCAGCTCGTGCAGCTGCGCAGTCAGGTACTTCTCCTCCGGCATGGCATTGAGATAGCCGTTCAGGCTGTCGATGACGATGGTCTTTGCCACCCCGCCCGAGCCATCCGTCCCCGTTGCCGCGCGGCGCACAATGGCGGCAAACTCGCCCGAAGATAGTTCTGCAGGATCCACCTGCTGGACCGTGATCAGGCCGTGTTCGACGGCGGGTTCAACGGGCAGCCCGAGCTTGCGCGACCTGGAGCGGAATGTTGCGATGTTTTCATCGAACACGAACATCGCCGCCCGGTCACCGCGCGCCGCCGTGGCGACCGCGAACTGCGTGGCCACCGTCGATTTTCCCGTGCCGGCCGGCCCTACCATCAGGGTACTGGTCCCAGCCGGGACGCCCCCGCCCAGCAGGCGATCGAGGGCGGCATGACCGCTGGTTGTGTCCAGCTCGTTGAACTCGCCAACGTGCTCCGCGGCAACCAGCCGCGGAAACACGTCAAGTCCGCCGCGACGGATCACGAACTCATGGAAGCCACCGCGAAACGCAACGGCGCGCATCTTGGCGATTCGCACCCTGCGCCGCTCGGCGCCATACTGGTTGACCAGTTGCTCCAGCACCACCACCCCGTGGGCAATGCTCTGCAGATGATCGTCCTCGCGTCCGCCGCTCTGGTCATCGAGCAGCAGCACCGTGCAGTCGTGACCGGCAAAGAAGTGCTTCAGGGCCAGCACCTGGCGGCGGTACCGCAGCGAATTGTGCGCGACCAGTCGCAGCTCCGAAAGTGAATCGAGGACCACGCGGTGAGGACGGAATTCGTTGACTGCCTCGATCATCGCTTCGGTGGTCTCCCCGAGCTCCAGCTCGGACGGATTGAACACCGTCAGTTGCGCGCTGGTCGAAAGGTTGCGCCCCGACGGCGCCAGTTCCTTGATCCGGATCGGCGCCAGATCCCACTCGTGGCTGCGAGCAACTTTCTCGATCTCGGATCGGGTTTCTGACAGCGTCACATACAGGCAGCGTTCGCCCCGCGCGGCGCCATGTATCAGGAACTGCATGGCGAGGGTGGTCTTGCCGGCCCCCGGAGCGCCGGAAATCACGCACAAGCAATTGCGAGGGAACCCTCCCTTCAGAATGTCGTCAAGTCCCTCAATTCCCGTGGGGACCATCTCAAGGGTGGTGTCTTTCATGGTCGACCCCTCGGTGTGGGGTCGCGGCGAGTGCAGCTGGATGGGTTTGGTGTTCTTGTCGTGATGCATCGCGATCTCGCGTGCAGGAATGGGTAAGGTTTCCGAAAGCCTATGGCGGAGCAGCAGAGGCATAAATCAGGCGGGTCTAGAATCTGGCCGTAGGGCTTGTCCTACAAGCTACTATTCTGCGCGGCAGTAATGGCGCGGATCGCGGCAACCAGCTCGTCGAAGTCGCCGGACTTGAGCACGTAGGCGTCCGCACCGCTGCTGCGGGCGAGGCGGATCAACTCCGGATTTGAATGCCCGCTATGGATGATGAATCGGGTCGACGGGAATTGGCTGCGAAGCTGGGGCAGCTGTTTCAGTGCCGACCCACCCCGCAGTTCGATGTCGAGAATGGCCACCTGCGCATCGTGCCGTTCGATCAGGACCGCCACTTCGTCCAGGAATGGGGTTACAGCGGCGCACTGCAGGTCAGGGTGTTCATTGAGGAGCGGCGGCATGACGGCGCGCAGATCATCGTTGTCCTCGGCCACCACGATCCGGATGGTGGGTTCGATCGCGTCGCTGGCATGCATATCAGTTCTCCATCCCCGCAGGGTCTTCGCACCGGTCTCCACTCTGGCGTTGCGCACCGGCAGGGTCACGCCGCGCAACGAGAAACTCCTCCACCAGCCGTTCGATACGCTCTGGATCAGCAGGCTTGGTCAGGTGGAGATCGAAGCCGGCACTGTGCGCACGTTCAACGTCTTCCTTCTGGCCCCAGCCGGTCAGCGCCACCAGCAATACCCCCCGGCCCCACGCGTTGTGGCGAACGCGCCGGGCCACGTCGTAGCCGTTGATGTCCGGCAGCCCGATGTCGAGCAGCACCACGTCGGGCTCCATGGCAAGTCCGGCGGTCAGGGCCTCCTCGCCGGTATGCGCGATCTGCACCGCATGCCCGGCGCTGCCCAGCACCATGGCCAGTGAGCTTGCGGCGTCGCGATTGTCGTCGACGACCAGGATGCGGCCACGCGGGCTGGAGTGAGGCGGGGCCGGCACCGGCGGGGTCAGTGGCCCGGATGACTGCCGCTGGCATTCAGCCGGCAGGCGAATAGTGAACGTGCTGCCTTTGCCAGGACCGTCGCTGGCCGCCTCCACAGTGCCTCCATGCAGCAGCACCAGCCCCTTCACCAGCGCAAGACCAATGCCCAGGCCGCCCTCGGATCGGTCGATTGCCGAATCCACCTGCGAGAACATGTCGAAGATGGTCGGCAGCGCGCTCGCCCCCACGCCGATGCCGGTGTCCGTGACGGTGAAGGCCACCGCACCTTCCACGCATTGTGCCTCCAGCACCACCCGTCCGCCGGGATCGGTGTACTTGGCAGCGTTGGTCAGCAGATTGGACAGCGCCTGTGACAACCGCAGGGCATCCACCTCCATCTCCACTGCAACGTCGGGCACGTCCACCACGAACTCGTGCCCTTTGGCATCGATCAGCGGCCTGCTGGTTTCGACCGCGGCCTTGACCAGCTCGGCGAGCGTGGTGCGGGACTTGCGCAACTCGAGGCGGCCCCGCGTGATCCGCGATACCTCCAGCAGGTCATCCAGCAGCAGTGCCATGCGCGTGACCTGGCGGCTGATGATATCGCGCGCCGCCTGGCTCTGGGCGGCGTCCATTCCCTTCAGACCGAGCAGCTTCGCGGCATGCCGGATCGGCGCGAGCGGATTGCGCAGCTCGTGTGCCAGCGTGGCAAGGAAGTCATCCTTGCGGCGGTCTGCCTCGCGCAGCGCATCCTCGGTCTTCTTCATCCGGCTGACATCGAGGTTGATCCCGGCCCAGCCGCTGACCCGACCTTCGTCGTCGCGCATGGGAACACCCTGCGACAGGATGGGGTGATACGCACCATCCGCGCCGCGAAACCGGTGCTCGCGGTACCAGAAATCCCCGCTCCGGATGCAGTCGCGCCACGCCGCCGCCGTGCCCTCCACCTCGTCGGGGTGCAGCAGGTCGCGCCACCCCGTATCCGAGTATTGAGTCTGGGTGATGCCCAGCAGGCGGAGGAAAGAATCGCTGGCATACACATTGCGGCCACCGGCATCACTGACCCACACACCGTAGTCGATCGACTCGCCAATGGCCCGGTAGAGTCTTTCGCTTTGCCGCAGCGCCCGGGTCCGTTGCTCGGACTCGTCGAGCACACTGTTGAATGCCCGCGCCACCACCGAGAATTCCTCCACCGGAATGTGCGGCGCGCGTCGGCCCGGATCACGGCGGGTGACGATGTCGTCTGCGACCGCGGCAAGTTCCTCGACGGGTGCAATGATGGTCCGACGCAGGCTGCCGGCCAGCACCAGCGCCACCCCCATGCTCAGCAGCAGGATCGTGCCCAGGATCCCCAGATAGGCGTTGACGCGTGCCCACACGTCATAGGTGGCGATCAGGTACACCACCCCGAGCAGTTCATCGTTCTGCTCGATCTCCCGCACCACCTGCACGTGATTCCGGGCCACCTGCACGCCTGGCGTGAGATCCGTAAGCCGCGCCGGCGGCGGCGCGGCACCTTCGCGGACAAAGCTGGCGTAGAGATTGCCGTCGGTACGGTACAAGCCCGCCGAAAGCACGGCGGACTTCTCGCGCAGGGCCGAGATATTCCGGGCCGCGACGCGCTGGTCGTCGAAGGCGATCGCATTGGCTGCCAACAGCGCCATGATTCCCGCCTCGGTATGAATATCGGCGGTCAGCGACGTGCGGTAATCGGACAGATCCCGGTACAGCAGCGCCACCGTCATCGTCAGCAGCGCGCCCGCGATGGTGACCAGGATGATGATGGTCAACCTGCCGCGCAGCGACGTCGCGCTGCCGATCAGCGACTCCAGCGTGCCGGGGGAAGATCGCTTCACTCCGTCACCCTGGCGGCAACTGACAGCAGGTCAGAGCTGATCCGCAATTGTGCGCGACGCGCCGCAGCCAGTGAAACTTCGAACCGCACGCGGTTGCCAGCCATCCGGAAGTTGATCGCGCTGCCGCCCGCAAGGCCTTGCTCATCATCGGTGACCACCAGCACGCTGCGCTCCGCCAACGGTCGCATGACTGCACCAAGGCTGTAGCCGCGACGGTTCCCCAGATAGACGATATGGGCGTCCCTGGCCTCCGCGCTGGAGGTAATCCTGCGCACCTCCACCGGCCGACCGAGCATTTGTCGGCCAGCGGCCAGTTGCTGCAGGTGCGCGGCAATATCATGGGCGTCAAGCACTGCGATGACGAAGTTCGAGCCCGGCTGCGGACGCTGCGGCCACTCGATGTACCCTGCAAAGCGCAGCAGGAACTCCGCCTTGACGGATTCCTCCGGATAGACATCGGCAGCACGCCCCGGAATGCCACTCGCAAGCAACACCAGTCCCCACAGTGAAACTA
>DATKBK010000118.1:0-4298 GCA_035514045.1 Steroidobacteraceae bacterium
AAGAGGGAGCCGGCATCCGGGCGCTTCGACCAGGACGAGCCGGCAGTGGCAGCGCCGCTCCAGCTCGCATCGCTGGTCCAGCCTTGTTGCGCCATCTGGCTTGCGAAGTGCCGCGCAATGCTGCCGGCAGAATCCCTGACGACAAACTCGGCCCGCGCGTTGATGGCACCGCCACCGCTGCTCGCACCGCTACTCTGCATGCGCGCCGCGACGCCGGTTGCTGGATCGACGGGCATTTCCAGCCGCGGCAGGTGGGGTTCCAGGCCCGTACCGGTTGTCGGCAATGTGCGTGCAGGCTGGTTGCAGGTCGTGTTGGTGTTGTTGCCCCGCTGGAGGGTCAACAGCACATAGGTCACGCCATCCATGGCGCTGGCGTTGACGTTGACGGGCTTGCCCTCGCGACAAGCGGTCTGCGCCATGGGCGTTCTGAACACGCTCATGGCGGCACCCATTTGCGGACGGACTTCCCAGCCGGAGGCCGCCAGCGCGGCAGCCACCCCCGCACGCGCGGCCTCGGGCGCAAGGCTGCTGCGCCAGGCCGCGGTCACGTGGGAGGCGTTGGTGGTGGCATCCACCCTGCCGGTGATGCGCTCCGCACTGCCGATCCAGGTGTACGCGCCCGGCATCCGCAATGCGGCTATCTCCGGCGGAACCGCCCCCGTGATGACCGGGGCCCGCTGGCCCTGATTCTCCAGCAGCAGGGCGCGCAGCACATCAGGCTCCAGGCAATCGAGCAGGCCCTGCCCGAAGGCGGCGACGGTGGCCAGCGTGGCCATGGTGAAGCAGGCAACACGGCGCATTTGCATCTCCTATTGCGGCAGTGCCATTGTGAAATCCACGTCGTAGGTCGCTTCGCTCACGCGGATGATCTCGAGCGTGCCCCAGGTGAGCTCGCCATCCTGGGTCTTGCGCCAGGTGGAACCCGCGCTGCCGCTGCCGGACCAGCCGGAGTCCGGCTGCCAACCCTGATCCTCCAGCTGACTGGCGAGGTGTTCGACCAGGCTGGCCGGTGTTTCCTCGCTGATGATGCGTGACCCGGTGGTGTACATGGTGTTGCTGCCACCGCCGGCGCCAAAGCCCTGTGCGAGGCTGGTGCCCGCCGGAAACTGGAACCACGGCCCGCCACCCGGCCCCATCGAGAGTGCGGTCGACATGAAAGGATCCACGTTGCACTCGCGGCGGCGCGCCTCTGCAAGCGCGACGATATTGACGTAGCGCGCACCGGCAATGTCCGTCACCGTCACATACCGCCGCTCGGTGTTGCGGCAGAGGGTCCCTTGCTTCAAACCGCCCGCCACATTGAAGTTCGCGGACGAACCCGCTGTCTGCTCAACCGCCCAACCCTCGGCCCCGAGCGCGGTTACGACCGCTGCGTAAGCTTTGTCGGAGGCTCGGGACGTCTTGTAGGCTACTGTGGTCATTCCGCCCTCGAGTACACCGGTACCGATCAGGAGCAGATCGGTTGGCACGCTCAGACCACTCATGAAGGCCGGCTGCCCCGGCGTGACGCTGACCTTCAAATCGCTGCGGCCGAGAAAGACTAGGCCGTTGAGCATCTGCGGGTTCACGCACTGCTGCGGTTGCTGCGCAGCCGCTGCAAGCGCAAATGCAGCGGCGATGACGGCGGTGGCGGACTTGCGCATGAGCTGCTCCTTTATTTCGTGCTGGCGGCGCGGAAGACTGCCGTGAACCTGTCATCCGCGAAAGCCGATACCGCCAGCATGGCCTCCAGGACCGTATCGTCGTCGAGGCGCCGGGTCCAGGTCGAACCGGCCGTCCCCGTTCCGCTCCAGTTCGTATCGGCATGCCAGCCCTGTCCGGCCATCTGGCTCGCGAAGTGGCGGGCAACGCTGTCGACCGAGTCTTTCACCTTGAAGCCGGCACTGGCCCGGCGCTTCGCCTCACCGCCCCCGCCCCCACCCCCGCCCAGAATCGGGACCGGCTGTCCGGTAGCCGGATCGCGCGGCAGTTCCAGCGTCGGCATATATTCATCCAGGGGCGAAGTCATGCGGACCATGGGCTGCACGGGCTGCTCGCAGGCATTGGTAAACCCGGCAGCGCGGTCGGTTCGGGTCGCCGACAGAACCACATACGTCACGCCGTCCAGCGCGTTGGCCATCAAGCTCACCGGGCTGCCTTCGCGGCAATACGTTGCGCCTACCGGCCCGGAATTGGCAGACATGAACACGTTCGTGTAGGGCCGACCATCTGACTGCAGTTTCCACCCTCCGGCCGTGAGCGCCCCGACGGCCGCGGCCCGCGCTGCCTCGGGGGCAAGTTGGGTTTGATAGACCGCCGACGCCTGGGTGAGGCCGTCGGCGCCACGTTCCGTGGCGCCCAGCCAGACCAGCTGGCGCGGCGGCGCGAAGGTGGCCAGTTCCTGCGGCGGCTTTGGTGTGATACGGAATGTCTCGCTGTGGGGTCCAACCAGCAGCAGCCCGCGCAGCACGTCCGGATCGATGCAATCGAGTGCACTCCCGACATCGCTGGAAGGATCGGACAGGACCACCGACACACCGGAATCGACAGCCGGTGACTCGCCGGCAGGCTCGGCCGGGGACACGGCCTGCTGCACCATTGGTGCTGCAGGAACGGTGCGGTCCAGCATGAAGGGCAGCGCCGCCGCGGCTGCACCAACCACTACCAGTGAGCCCAGCAGGATGCGGCGGCCGCGCCTGCTGGTGCGCACATCGTCGAGTCGTACCACGCCTTCAACCGACTGCCCATTCGGGACATCGCCCACGCGCGACAGCACATCGTCGGTAAACCTCACCCCTGGATCCCTGAGGTCCAGCATCTCGCGCAGCTTCAGCTCAATATCCATGGGCGTCTCCCGCGTACTGGTCGCGCAACCATTGCAACGACCGGCGCAGATGGCTCTTCACGGTGTTGACCGGCATATCCAGCGCTGCAGCGATATCCACCGGATCCTGATCATCCTGATAGCGCAGCAGCACCACGGCGCGGGCATCCGGTTGCAGCTGCAGCAGCAGCTGGTACAGCCGGGAAGCAGCCATCGGGTCCGCGCCGGCGTCCGGCGCGTGTCCTTCCGGGCTGTCGCCCAGCACTTCCAGCGGCAGTCTCTGCCCCTGCCGCTCACGCTGCCGAAGGCGATCGATGGAGCGGTGATAGATCGCGCGCAGCAGCCACTTCTGCAGGTGATTCGCATCCTCGATTCGCCAGAGGGAGGCATGCAGCTGCACAAAGACGTCCTGCGCCAGCTCCTCCGCGTCCGCGCGCTGCCCGGTCAGCCGCAGCGCGACGGTGTAGACGCGTGCCTGGCATGCCTCCACCAGCCCCCGGAACGCCTCCCGATCATTGGCGCGGGCGCGGTGCAGCAGGGGAGCAAGACCAGCCTGTTCGCGGGACGTTGCAGCCAGGGGAATGCTCGCGGATCGCGTCTCCATATACCCTTATAACGCTGGCGGAGCGGTCACAGGGTGCACGACATCGCGGGCTCCCAGCGGTGGGCCGGTTTCCTGATGCCGCTTCCGATACGTCTGCAAGTCGGCAGCGGTACACCCAATGACCCGACGGCGCCAGTGCGGCACTGCCACCTGAGACGAGCTTCACAGCACCTTCGCTGCGGCAGGCGTTCAATGAGACTGATACCCGCAGGGCCGCGGGCGCTCTATACCCGACGGGACATCAGATCTGCATAATGACCACTCACCGCAACAACCTTCTGACAAAGCAGGACACTAGCCACCACCAGACAGGGCCTCCGACCACGGCGGCGGAACTTCGCGCACGACTTCTGGAACCCCATCGGCCGCATCGGCTGAAGATTGGTCAGTTGCTCGTTGCCGCAGGCGCGCTGCACGACACTGGCGTACAGCGCGTCCTGACCGCGCAGCGACCGAACGAGAGGCAGGAACAGTCCGACCTGCAACTTGGCAAACGGCTGGTGCTGGCTCGCGAGATTGACGAAGACAGCCTGTACCGGGCGCTGAGCGAACAGATCGGCGTTCCGTATGTGCGGTTGGGCGATTTCGCAGCTGAGCCGGCCGCGCTGGCCGCACTGCCTGCATACGTCGTGCGGGAACACCGCGTACTGCCCCTGATGCTCAATGATGACCGTCTGGTCGTTGCCACCGACGACCCGGCAGATTCCGCCAAGCTTTCCCTGATCCGCTTCAGTTGTCAGATGCAGCTGGAGATCGTCCTCGCCAACCCGCAAGACCTGGAAACAGCGATTGCAACGTACTATCCGGCAATGGGCGATGTCGCCCTCGAAGCAGAAGCTTCCCAGCTCACGCGTTCAACGACCGAGGCGCCGGCAGGCAAATCGATCGAGG
>DATKBK010000119.1:0-7467 GCA_035514045.1 Steroidobacteraceae bacterium
CTGCATGGCGGGGAGTTCCGCATCGTCAACGAAGCCGGCGGGGTGCGCGCAGCGCTGGTGCTGCCGCTGGGGTGAGGGCACGCCGCCCGACTCCACACAATCTCCACGCAGACTCCACAGGACCGGCAGGCACGCTGGCGCACAGTCGTCCCGGTCAACGACCAAGGAGTCTGCCGTGCTGCATCGGTTTCTGCCTGTACTCAAGATTGCCGCGATCCTGTTCCTGACCGTGTTGCTGTTGCTGCCCATGGCGCGGGTACGCGGGCTGATCCAGGAGCGCCAGTCGCTGCGCGACAACGTGCTCGAAGACGTGGCGCGCAGCGATGCCTATGCGCAGACACTTACCGGGCCGCTGCTCATCGTCCCGTACACCCGCACCCTGCGCGAGACCGAATACGACCGCGACCAGCGACCGGTGACCGTGACGCGGGAGGTTAGCGACGAGCTGCGGCTGCTGCCTGAGCTGCTGGATGTTGCGGGCCAACTGGCCACCGAGGAGCGCAAGCGCGGCATCTATCGCGCGCGCGTCTATCGTGCCGATGCCCAGCTCACCGGCCACTTCGAGATTCCGGCCAACTACGGCGTGACCGAGGATGTGGAGAGCTACCGTTTTGGCGAGCCGCACCTGGCGCTGGGGATCAGCGATATCCGCGGGATCGGCAATGGGCTCACGCTGCGCACGGACGGGGTGGACGTCCCCTTCCAGCCGGGCGCCGCCACCAGCGTGCTGCCCAGTGGCGTGCACACGCCGCTGCAGTCCGCTGATGTGACGCTGCCGCAGCGGATGAACTACGAGATTGCGCTGATGCTGACCGGCACCGGCGAGTTCAATGTCACGCCGGTGGGGCGCGAAACCAATGTGCGCCTGGACTCCGATTGGCCGCACCCCGCCTTTGTCGGCGAGTACCTGCCGCGCCAGCGCGATATCTCCTCCAGCGGCTTTGCTGCGCAGTGGCAGACCTCGTTCTTTGCCACCAACCTGCACGAACTGCTCACACGCTGCGCCGAGCCGGGCGCCGAGGGCTGCCAGGCATTCCACAGCCGGCACTTCGGCGTCAGCTTCGTCGATCCGGTGGACCATTACTTGAAGAGTGAGCGGGCGGCCAAGTACGCGTTCCTGTTCATCGGACTCACCTTCGCCGGCTTCTTCCTGACCGAGGTGCTGCGCCGGGTCAGCGTGCATCCGGTGCAGTACGGGCTGGTGGGTCTGGCGCTGGCGATGTTCTTCCTGCTGCTGCTGTCATTCTCCGAGCACATCGGTTTCGCCGGGGCCTATGCGGTGTCGGCCGCCGCCTGCGTCGGGTTGATCACTTTCTACGTGGGCCATGTGCTGGACAGCCATGCGCAGGGGCTGGGCTTTGGCGTTGGGCTGGCCAGCCTGTACGGCCTGCTGTACGGCATCCTCAGTTCCGAGGACTACGCGTTGCTGATGGGTTCGCTGCTGGTGTTCGGGTTGCTGGCGGCGGTGATGGTGCTTACACGGCGGGTGAGCTGGAGTGGCATGGAGGTGAGCCGATGAGGGCACGTGTCCGGCTGCCTTCGTGGGACGCCGTGCTGGTGCCCAACTCGGAATCGAATAGCGATTCTAAGCCACTGCTTTTAATGACGTAGTCGGTGGGACCAAAGCGCCAATGGCTCCAACGCTACCCCCAGAGGCGCACCGTGAAAGCCGCCGACATTGGCGATTCCGGTGAGCGGGGCGGGAATCGCCGAATGCACAGCCATCGCCCATCTGTTTGAATCCGCACCCTGAACCGGAGGCAACAGGCGGCTGCGGCCGGGGTCACTGGGACCTCAATGCTTGCCCTAGATCGCTTGCTTCGCTGCGACCTGCTCATCCCACCGACACGAGGCGTCGCCCGCAGCAATTGCTTCTATCGGCAGTATGATTAAGAGAGTCGCCCATCCAGAGGATCTCTATGACTAACGAAGAACAAGAGCGCAGGCGCCGCGAACAAGAGGAAGCGATACGGCGTCGGTTGGAGCGAGAGGAAAGGGAGCGACAAGAACGCAACGAAAAGGCTCGCGAGAGCGGAACCGGCGGCACTGGTCCGCGAAAGCCTCGCGGCCAAGGCTCGTAGTTGGCATGAAGCTTCACGAATATAGACAAACGTACTACGACCACACTGGGGCGGCTAGCGCCTCCATTCGCACCCTCCTGTTGGCCGGAGTCGCTGCAGTTTGGCTATTCAAGGCGGATACTGACGGAGGAGGATTCGCGCTACCTACGCTGGCGCTCTGGGGCCTCTTGTGTTTCTCAGCCGCTGCGATTTTTGATGTACTCCAGTACTTAGTCCTTGGGGAAATCTACCATTTCATATTTTTGCGAGCGGAAAACCAAGGGAAGAAATCAGACGATGAATTAGGAGATCATCCTCGATGGTGCAACCGACCTGGCCTCTACCTCTATTGGATGAAATTCGCAACGACCTTCCTCGGTTATGTTTTCCTCGCCTGTTTTCTTGCAAAACGCATAGTCGCGACTTGAGGAACTGGCTATCCGTTCGGATGAATCCACGCTCTACCAAGTGAGCGATTCATCGCCAGCAGCAATTCCCAGAAACCGACGAGAAATAGCGGAACGTCCGGCGGCAGATAACCCACCTGGTTTGATGCTGGTGCGATCTTGTGATATACATCGTATAACGAGGTATATAATATCCCATGGCAGGATCCGATCGCGCGCTGATGGCCGGTGTCCCTGAGCTGCTTCTCTTGCAGCTGCTGGCACGTCGCACCATGTATGGTTACGAATTGGCTCAGCAGGTGCGCCTTGCCAGCCGCGACACTCTCGCTTTTGGCGAAAGCGTCCTGTACCCCGCACTGCATTCCCTCGAGCAGCGCCGGCTGCTGCAGACGCGCGAGCGTACAGTGGACGGTCGCGTCCGCATCTACTACGAACTTACCGCGAAAGGCAGCACTCGGCTGACTCAGCTGACCGCCGAATGGCGTCGCATCGCAACCGGCGTCGAGGCCGTGTTGGCGGCCGGCCCGCATGGATGAGATGGAGCAGGACCGGCGCGCCGAGGCACGCCTGGCGCAGCGGCTGCTGCGGGGCGGCGTGGGGCTGCGGCATGTCCGACGCACATTGCGGGAACTGCGCGATCACCGCGAGGATATTGTGGAGCGCATGGTCAACCAGGGCCATGATCGCGCCGCCGCCAGGCATGAAGCTCACCGGCTGTTGGGTGACCCGGACAGCCTTGTGGCGCAAATGACCGTCCGACCCGAGCTGCGCTCCAGGGCCCGACGATTCGCATGGCTGCTGTTTGTTCTCGGACCAATGCCCATGGTCTGCGCGCTGGGCTTGCTGGCAACACTTGCGGCGATGGTAACCCTGGAGGGTATTGGCCTCGCCACTGGTGATTACTCCGCGGACGTGGAGCTATCCACTTACATGGCAATGCTTCAGTGGGTGGCCCCTGCGGCCGCTGGCCTGCTGTTGTGTTGGGCGGCAGTGCGGCGCGAAGTGGCGGCGATCTGGCCGGTTTGCGCGGTGGTGATCGTCGCGCTGAGTTCGGGCGCCATCAACTACCACGACAGTGGTTCGATGGCCACCCTCGCCTTCGGACTGTATCCGTTCGATGAGCAGCGCGCAGTAGTTCTTTTCTTCGTGCTCGGCCTGGCATACCTGCTGCTGCGCGGCAGGCTGTCGAGACCACGGCCAAACAACGCATTGTAGAGGCCACCATGTTCAAAACTCTGAGAGCAAGCCTGTTGTTGACGGCCGCAGTGGCGCAGCCAGCGGCGCTGGCCCAGGTCGCTGGGACCGAGAGTCTTGAAGAACTTGAAGAAGTCGTAGTGGTCGGACGCCTGCCCGGACCTCCCTTGTGGAAGGTCACCAATGGCGACCACGTATTGTGGATCCTGCCGCTGATCAACATGTATCCGAAGAAGATGGAGTGGGAATCCGCCAGGGTTGAAGCGCTAATTGCGCAGTCGGAGGAATACATAGAGCGGCCACGCGCCGTCCAGGGCATCTCCACAGCGAATCCACTCACTCTTCTCCGGGTGGCTGGGCTGGCCAGGCGGGGACCTCGTCTTCCTGATGGCCAGACGCTCGCGGACGTTCTGCCCGCGGAACTCCATCGGCGCTACAGTGTCCTGAAAGCCCGCTATCTTCCACGCAACACCAGCATCGAAACGATGACGATCAGTGCGGCCGGCGGGCAGTTGCAGCGGCAAATCCTGGATCAGGAGAACCTGGAGACACTGAGTTACAACAGAGTGGATTCACCGCAACTGATCACCGACAAGTTGCGCCAATGGCTGAAGCGCAACAAGACCATACGTCGCACGAACCCCACGCACGGAACGATGCATGCCATATCTGGCAAAGACATCAAGATGGTTCGAAATGCGCTGGAGGAAGCGAGTACCTCGGCAGCATTTGGCAGCTGGGAAGCAGCCTGCTTCGAGAAAATCGTCGCGTACTTCGAAAACGACCTTGAACCTGTCAAGAAGCGGGCCAATGCGTGGGCGCAGGGCCAGGCGGATGATCTCATCGACCCGACACCGCTCCGCGGCCGAAGTGATGCGTGCAGCAAACCTCCTGTTGTTCCCGAGGGCAACCCTGCGATGGCGAAACTGCGCAACGAGAATCCTGGCCTCGTCGCCATGCTCAACAATGACAGGTCTGACGCGGAGCGGATCAGCAGGGAAAAGTGGCTGGCGGCAGCAGAGGCCGCGCTGGCAGGAAACGCCACCACGTTCTCGATGCTTGCAGTGAGCGACATCCTCGATGAAGGCGGGCTGGTTTCCCGGCTGAAGGCTAAGGGATATTCCGTGGAGATTTCCGCCGAAAGCCCCCAGGGTATTCGCCCCGCACAGTAAGCTGCGGGCGGAGGTGACCCCCGCACATCGGGGAACACTGACACTGAAGCGGCTGTTTCAGGGCCGAGATCGAGGCATGAACCCGTTGGTGAGGGCTGGTCCTGTTGGTGCCCCCACTCGGAATCGAACCAAGCTCTGCGGTTTACAAAACCGCTGCATCACCACAATGCTTTGGGGGCAGTGCGGGCGCCGATTATACCTGCCGTTGCGCGGCCGGCTCCGGTTGTGCGTTGCCCGGCAGGATGCTCGCCAGCTACCGCTCGGCTCCAGTCGGGCAGTCTTCCAGCCGCAGGCCCTGTACCTCGATGCCCTCGTCGGCAAGGCGCGCCATATCCACGGCATTTCGCGCAGCTCCAGGCAGATCGAACCAGACCTGGGTCTGTTGTTCCATGCGCTCCTGCACGGTGGCGTCCAGCCGGAGGCCGCGCACGATCTCGGCACGGCTGCGCGCGCCGCTCTCTTCCATGAACAGGCCCACCGACACGCGAAAGTCGGGGTCATCGGCCATGGCAAAGGCATCGGTGATGCCGGCGTTCTGGATCGATTGCAGCGTGCGGGCCTGTCCTGCAGCATCGGCATTCGGCACATAGACCCACCAGCCTTCACGCATGCTGCCGGTCTCGGTGCGGGTGATGGGCACCAACTGCATGTCGCGCAGCAACTGCTCTATCTCCATGGCACGAATCTCGTCGGCTGCGGGACCGAGCGAGGTGCAGGACTGGGTCGCACTGGTTGCTGCGCCCGACGTGGATGGCGACGCGCCCGCAGCTGCAGCCTGCGGTGCGACCAGGCGCGGCTGCTCGTCCCGCACCCATTGCGACCAGCCGAAATAAAGCAGATTGGCCGCGGCCAGCGCCAGTACGAGGATGCGGATCATGCGGGCAAGCCTATCAAGCCCGGCGGCGGATGGGCACCTCGGCAATCGTCGCCACGCCGCGCAGCACCAGGTCGTCGCAGGGCTTGCAGGCACTGCGCAGGCGCTCGATCACTGCGGCGCTGGCACCGCCGGTGACGAACAGCACGGGCCGCCCGTTGAGCCGGCGCGTGAGCTGGTTGATGGTGCGGTCGATGAAGCCGGCGGCGGCGGCGAGGCAGCCTTCCTCGATGGCGCTGTAGGTGGCGCCGGTCAGCGGCGGCACCAGCGGACGGGCGCCAGCCCTGCGCCGGCCACCGCTGCCAGTGGCGGCGCGGGCGGCGATGTCGGCGGTGCGGCCCAGCAGGGCATCGAGCATCATGGCCGGGCCAGGGGCAATCAGGCCGCCGCGGTGGTGGCCATCCTGGTCCACCAGATCGAGTGTGATCGCGGTGCCGATGCTGGCTGCGCACACGGTGCGATAGCAGCCGGCGCGATGCCAGGCGGCGATGGCCGCGGCCCAGCGATCGGCGCCCAGGCTCGCTGGGCGCGCATAGGCATTTCGCACGCCGGCCGCTTCGGCGCTGCCGGTGATAAAGGTGGGGCGAGGCTGGCCTGCGGTGCGCAGCGCGGCGCGCAGCGCGCGCTCCAATGCCGGGCCGGCCACATTGACCCCGACCACGTGTGCCAGGGCAGGCGCGTGCGCCAGCCAGGCAGCAAAGTCGCCGAAGTCGGCGTGCGGCGCGGCGCGCTGCGCGCCAAGCCGCCCGTTGCGGACCAAAGCCCACTTGAAGCGCGAATTGCCGGCGTCGAACAGCAGCGTGTTCATGGTTCCTCGTGGTCGGGGCGCACCGAAACGTCGCCGGCGATGATGCGCTGGATCTGTCCGTCCTGCTCGACCAGCAGCGCGCCGGTGGCGTCCACGCCGCGCGCGATGCCGCTGCCGAGTCTGGTGCCGGTGCCACCGAGGATGCGCACGGGGTGATCGCGCAGGGCGTCGGCGGCCTGATATTCGTGCAGCGCTGCGGCAAAGCCATCGCGCGGGTAGTCGCGCAGCAGGACCACGTTCTGTTCCAGCAGCGCTGCCACCAGCGCTTCGCGTGGTGGCGGCCTGTTGCCAGGCGCAAGCTCGGCCAGATCGGCCGGATCATTGCCACCGGCGCCGATGAACTCGCGCATTGCCGGTCCCAGCGTGACGTTGAGGCCCAGGCCGGCAACAACGTGCAGGGGCCCGGCGGCCTCGGAGCGCATCTCGATGAGGATGCCGCCGAGCTTGCCTGCATCCGTGACCAGATCATTGGGCCACTTCAGGCGCACGCCGGTGAGCCCCAGCGACGCCAGCGCGCGCAGCACCGCAACGCCAGTGGCCAGGCTCAGCGCACCGAGGCGCTCGGTCAGACCCTCGAAGCACCAGGACCAGGACAGGCACACTGCACCGCCCGGCGGTGCCAGCCAGCTGCGTCCCAGCCGGCCACGTCCTGCCAGCTGGTATTCGGCGGTGAGGAAATCGAACTGCCCGGGCGGCGGCGCACCGCGCTGGAGCAGGGCGCTATTTGTTGAGGCCACTTCGGTGAGGCACTGGCCCTGGCGCAGCCGTGCGCGCGTGGCGGGCGTCAGCCGCGCGAGGACTCCGTCGATGCCCAGCGGGCTGGCCGGCTGCGCGAGCCGGTAGCCGCGATGCGTGATGGCCTCGATCTGCGTGCCGCGCTCGCGCAGCGACCCGATGGCCTTCCAGATGGCGCTGCGGGTCACGCCAAATTCGGTGGCCAGTGCCGCACCCG
>DATKBK010000120.1:0-9416 GCA_035514045.1 Steroidobacteraceae bacterium
GGTGCGCGAAGTGCGGGAGTTTAGCCCGAAAACAGCGGGGTTCCGGCCTGAAATACCCTGAACACCCCGCAAAACACAGGGCCCGGATCGCGAACGAAGCGGGCTCAAGCGGACAGATCGGACGCGTTATCGCACCGGCGGAGGACCACCGGCGCCCGGACCACCGCCACGTGGGCCACCGCCGCCCCGAGGTGGGGGTGGCGGCGCGTTCTTGATCTCGTTGGCGCGCGACACGATGTACGCCAGCACGGCAGCCGAATCGGCGGGCCTGAGCTTGTCGCCGAAGTTGAGCATGCCGCGGTCGAGGCTTGCGCCGTGCAGCACCACCTGGTCGAAGCCGGCCTGCGAATGCAGGAACGGCGTGGTGGTGAGGTTGGGGCCATTGCCACCGCGCCCGGGTGTGCCGTTGGCCCCATGGCACACGGCGCAGTTCTCGGCGTAGAGGCGATTGCCTGCCGCGACCACCTCGGGCGAGGCGGTCAACGCCGGGGGATTCAGCACGCGCGGCGTGAACGGGGCATTGGGCGGCAGCGTGGCAGTGCCGCCCACCTTGAACACCAGCATGCGGCCATAGCTGGGCGCGAAATAGTCGCCCTGGCCGGTGCCACCGACGCTGGCCGCGATGTATTGCACGCCGTCCAGTTCATAGGTGATGGGCGCGGCGTACACGTCGGTCTGCGCGTCGAATTCCCACAGCTTGGTGCCATTTTTCGCGTTGTAGGCCGCCAGCTTCTTGCCGCCGCTGTTGCCCATGAACACGAGGTTGCCGGCGGTGGCCATTGCCCCGCGGGTTGCGCGCGGTCCGCGCGGCGTTTCCCACACCATTTTGCGTGCCACCGGATCCCAGGCCTGCAGCCAGCCGTCGTTGTTGGTTTTGTTGTGCGGCTTTAGCGTGGCGCGGTTGATCCCCGCACCACCCATGGCGATGAGCGGCGGCACGCCACTGGCCGGCATCACCTGCGGCGACATCGGCGAGTAGTTCTCCCAGGTCGGGATGTATACCAGGCCGGTGTCCGGGCTGAACGCATTCGGATGCCAGGTGTGGCCACCAGGCGCTCCCGGTCCGATGTTGAACGGCTCGGTCTCGTAGCGCGCGCCAGGCACTTCGATCGGCCGGCCATTGGCATCGATGCCCGAGGCCCAGGTCACGCCCGTGAAGGCATCACCGCTGATGAACTTGCCGGTCTTCGCGTCGAGCACGTAGATGAAGCCGTTCTTCGACGGCTGCACCAGCACATGCCGCTGCTGGCCCTGGAAGGTGAGATCGGCCGTGAACATGGGGCTCACGTTGTCGTAGTCCCACGAGTCGCCCGGTGTGGCCTGGTAGTGCCACACGTACCGGCCGGTATCGGGGTTCACCGCCACGATGGAAGCGACGTAGAGGTTGTCGCCATCGGTGGCGTCGCGCATCTGGCGATTCCACGGCGTGCCGTTGCCGGTGCCGAAGTACAGCAGGTCGGTCTCGGGGTCGTACACGATGGCATCCCAGATGGTGCCGCCGCCGCCCTGCTCCCAGTACTTGCGATCCTGCGGCCAGGTCTTGCGCGCCTGGACCAGGTGCGGCTGGTCGGGTCCGAAAGCCGGATCGCCCGGCACCGTCCAGAAGCGCCACGCTTCCTTGCCGGTCTGCGCATCGAATGCAGCAATCCAGCCGCGGGCGCCAAACTCGCCGCCCGATCCGCCGATGAACACCTTGCCCTTGGCCACCCGCGGCGCCATCGACAAGGAGTACTGCGAGCGCAGGGCTTCGGGCACGGGAGTGCCGGGCGGCACGGTGTCGACCGTCCACTTCGCCTTGCCGGTCTTCGCATCGATGGCCACCAGCTTCGCGTCCAGCTGGCCCATGTAGATCGTGCCGTTCCAGGCGGCGATGCCCTTGTTCACCATGCCGAGGTTGGGATTCGGCACCATGCTGGGGTGATAGGTCCACAGCTCCTTGCCATCGCGTGCGTCGAAGGCATGCACCACGTTGCGCGCAGTGGACACGTAGATCACGCCATCGACGTACAGCGGCGACCCGTGCTGGTTCTGGTTGGTGCGGTAGTCCGCGTAGAAGGCGAGGCCCAGGTTGGCGATGTTGCCGTCGTTGATCTGCTTCAGTGGACTGAAGCGCTGCTCGTTGTAGCTGCCGCCGTAGTGCGCCCACGTGGAGGTGTCGGTGGTGCCCTTGAGCAGGCGTTCGTGATCCACATCCGCGGGATTGGCGAGCGGATTGTTGGCCGCGCCCTGCTGGCCACCCTGCTGGCCGGTCATCTGGCAGCCAACAGCGATCAGCGCGAGCAGCGCCACGGTGCCCGTCAAAAGATTGCGATTCAGCACAAAACCCCCTGATCTATCGTCAGCGCAATGCGCGGGAGTTTATCCCGAGATCGGGCAGGGCATTGCCTGCGTCAGGGTGAAAGGCGCTCGCCCGGGCTGCGAATGGCGAAACCGCCGGCATGCTAATCTGCGCCGTCGTTTCGGGGGAGGGGGCGTGCGCAGACTTACCGGTCTCTTGTTGGCGCTGACCGCGAGTTCAGCGTTTGCGGGCCAGGCGCCCGCGACTTTTCCCGCCCAGCAGCGCCCGCCGGGCGATCCTGCGTTGATCGAACGCGGCGGATCCATTTATGGCGTCTATTGCCGCTCCTGCCACGGACCGGATCTGCGCGGCGGCGACCTGGGTGGTCCGAATCTGCTGCGCTCGCCGCTGGTGCTCAACGATCAAGCCGGCGAGGTTATCGGTCCGGTGATCCGCGATGGCCGGGTACCGCCGGCCGGCGGTACGCCCATGCCACCCATGCCCATGGCCGATGGCGATGTACGCGCGGTGGCCGCATACCTGCACAGCGTGCTGCGCAGCGCGCAGCCGCAGGGCGCACCGCCGCGCGGCGCGCAGGTGGAGCTGAACCTGCTGGTGGGCAATGCGGGTGCCGGCGAGCGTTACTTCGCCAGCCAGTGCGCGGGCTGTCACTCGACCAGTGGCGACCTGGCCGGCATCGGCACGCGCCTCACCAACATCGAGCAGCTGCAGAACAGCTGGGTGGCCGGGCGGCGCATGGGATCGAACTCACCTGATCCGACGCGGCGCGTACCGCGCGTCACCGTGAAATTTGCCGATGGCAGGAGTGAAGCCGGCAGCCTGCTGCGGCTGGATGACTTCGTCGTGAGCTACACCACCGCCGAGGGGCAGTACCGCAGCCACCTGCGGCGTTCGGCCGGCCTGGCGTCGGTGCAGGTGGATGATCCGCTGCTCCGGCATCGCCAGCTGTGGAGCGTGCTCAGCGACAAGGACATGCACGATGTCACGGCGTACCTGGCGAGCATCAAATGAGTGACGGCACGATGAATACTTCCTGCGCAGGCATCTGCCAGCTGGTCCGCACCCTCGGCCGCGCGGTGGTGATCATCGCCGTGTCGGGCGCGGCGGCCTTGCCGCTGGCTGCGCAGCAGGCTGCAACATCCGCGTCCGCTGCGCCGCTGGTACCGCCGTCCGTGTTGCAGCAGCCGCTGGCCGGCGACTGGCCCACTTATTCCGGCGACTACACCGGCCAGCGCTTCAGCCGGCTGACGCAGATCGATCGCAGCAATGTGCAACAGATGACATTGGCCTGGGTGGCGCGCATGAACACCAGCGTGCGCGGCAGCGGCACCGCCGGTGGCGCGGCGCCCGCCGCTGGTGCGCTGGTCACGCAGGTGGGCGGTCCGGGCGCCGGCGATTTTCCGGTTGGCAATGCCAGCATGAAGGGCGCGGTGCTGGAGGTGGACGGCATTCTCTATGTCACCTCGCCCGACCATGTCTGGGCGCTGGACGGGCGCGACGGACGCGAGCGGTGGCATTACTTCTGGAAGACGCGCGGCGGCACCCATATCGGCAACCGCGGCGCCGCCATCTGGAACGACTCGCTGCTGTTCGAAACGCCGGACAACTACCTGGTGTCGCTGGACGTGCACACGGGCAGGGAGAACTGGCACGTCGAGATCGCCGATTTCAAGCAGCAGTACTTCTCGACCATGGCGCCGGTGGTGATCGGCGACCAGGTGCTGGTGGGCACCGGCAATGACCTGGATGCGCCCGGCTTCCTGCAGTCATTTGATCCGCGCACCGGCAAGCGCAACTGGATTCTCTACACCGTGCCGATGAATCCGGGTGATCCGGGCCTGGACACCTGGCCCAGCCTCGATGCCGCACGCCATGGCGGCGGCCAGGTGTGGATGCCGGGTTCGTACGACCCCGAGACCAACTACTACATCTTCAGCACCGGCAACCCCACCCCGGGCTACACCGGCGTGGCACGCCGCGGCGACAACCTGTTCACCTGCACGCTGATGGCGGTGGACATGGCCACCGGCAAGATGGTCTGGTATTTCCAGACCTCGCCGCATGACACGCACGACTGGGATTCGGCGCAGACGCCCATCCTGTTCGACGGCACCATCGACGGCCGGCCGCGCAAGCTGGTGTCCACCGCCGCGCGCAACGGGTTCTTCTTCACCCTGGACCGGGTGACTGGCGAACACATCGTCACGCGGCAGTTCGGCAAGACGGCCAACTGGTTCAAGGGCGTGCGCAGCAGCGGCTCGCCCGAGCCAGACCCGGCCAAGGAAGCGCAGATCCCCGGCGCGCTGGTGTCGCCCTTCGAGGGCGGCGTGGTGAACTGGCAGGCTCCGGCATTCAATCCCTTGCTGGGACTCTTCTATGTGCCCGAGAGCAACGGTTTCAATGTGCTGTATCTCACCGACCCGGATCCGCGCGGCTCGATGGGTCTGGGTGGCAAGCGCGCCTTCGTCACCGGTTTCGAGAGCAATGCCCTGCAGGCCATCGACTACCGCACCGGCAAATATGCGTGGCGGCATGAGTGGCCGCAGGGCGCCTCGATCGGCAGCGGCCTGCTGGCCACCGCCGGCGGGCTGCTGTTCACCGGTGATGGCAGCGGCAACTTCGTGGCCATGGATGCGGCCAACGGCAACTTGCTGTGGTATACGCGCATCGGCAACATCAGCAACGCACCGCAGACCTTCGACATCGACGGGCGGCAGTTCGTGCTGGTGGGCGTGGGCGACATGCTTTATTCGTTCGTGAGGTACTGATGCGCATTCGTTACGGCATGGTGGGTGGCGGCGAGGGCGCATTCATCGGCGCAGTGCATCGTATGGCCGCGCGGCTCGATGATTCATTCGAACTGGTATGCGGTGCGTTCAGCAGCGAGGCCGCAAGGGCGCTGCGCTCTGGTGCCGCGCTGGGGTTGCCGGCTGCACGGGTCTACAGCGATTACGAAACCATGCTGGCGCGCGAGGCGGCACTGCCGACCGAATCTCGGATGCAATGCGTGGTGATCGTGACACCCAATCACCTGCATTTGCCGGTGGCGCTGGGCGCGCTGGCACGCGGTTTTCATGTGCTGTCGGACAAACCTGCCACCGCCACACTCGAGCAATGCAGGCAACTGGCCGCGCAGCTGCGCGGCAGCGGACTGCACTACGGGCTCACGCACCCCTACTCGGCCTACCCGATGATCCGCGAAGCGCGCGCGCGTGTGGCGCGTGGCGAACTGGGCGCGGTGCGCAAGGTGCTGGTCGAATACACCCAGGGCTGGCTGACCGAGCCCATCGATCAGGGTGGCGGCAACAAGCAGGCTGCGTGGCGGCACGACCCGGCGCAGTCCGGCGTCGGTGGCTGCATGGGCGACATCGGCGTGCATGCCTTCCAGCTGGCGGAGTTCGTGTCGGGCCTGTCCGTCACCGAACTGTGCGCCGATCTGCGCAGCGTCGTGGCTGGCCGCAAGCTGGATGACGACGGCACGGTGCTGATGCGTTTCGGCCCGGCCGCCAGTGGAACGCTCATCGCCAGTCAGATCTGCGCCGGGGATGAGAACAGCCTGCGGCTGCGCGTCTATGGTGAACGCGGCGGCATCGACTGGCAGCAGATGGAACCGAACTCGCTGTGGCTCAGGCTCCTGCATGGCCCGGCACAGCTGCTGCGCACCGGCGGCGCCGGCACGGGCGCAGAGGCCGCCACAGTGCAGCGCGTACCGGCCGGCCATCCCGAAGGTTACATTGAGGCCTTCGGCACTCTGTACCGTGAGTTCGCGCTGCTGCTGCAACAGGGCGGCACCACCAGCGTGCCCGGCATCGGCGCCGCGCTGCGCGGCATGGCCTTCGTCGACACCGCAGTGGCCAGCTCGGCCGCCGGCTGCCAGTGGCGCGCCCTGCCGGACCATCAATGACAGCAGACAGGAGTCAATTGTGAAGGGACCTGGAATATTTCTCGCGCAGTTCGCCGGCAAGGAGCCGCCATTCAACAGCCTGGAGAGCATGGCCCAGTGGGCCGCCTCGCTGGGTTACATCGGCATCCAGGTACCCACCTCGGACCCGGGACTGTTCGACCTGCAGCAGGCCGCCGAAAGCCAGACCTACTGCGACGAGATCAAGGGCCGGGTCGCCGCGCACGGCATCCAGATCACCGAGCTGTCGACCCACCTGCAGGGCCAGCTGCTGGCCGTGCATCCGGCCTACGAAGAACAGTTCAAGGCCTTCGCCGCGCCTGAGGTGCGTGCCACGCCTTCGGTCTGGCCGGAGTGGGCAGCCACGCAGCTGAAGTGCGCCGCGCGCGCCAGCCAGCGGCTCGGGCTCACCGCGCATGCCACGTTCTCGGGCGCGCTGGTGTGGCCATTCATGTATCCCTGGCCGCAGCGCCCCGATGGCCTGGTCGAAGAAGGCTTTCGCGAACTGGCGCGCCGCTGGCGGCCGGTGCTTGATGCATTCGCCGAGGCCGGCGTCGCCGCCTGCTTCGAGATCCATCCGGGCGAAGACCTGCATGATGGCGCCACCTTCGAGCGCTTCCTCGACGTGCTCGACGGCCACAGCGCAGCCAGCATCCTGTTCGATCCCAGCCACTTCGTGCTGCAGCAGCTGGACTACCTGCAGTTCATCGATCTGTACCACGAGCGCATCCACGCCTTCCATGTGAAGGATGCGGAGTTCCGGCCCAACGGCCGCGCCGGCGTGTATGGCGGTTATCTGCCGTGGGTGGAGCGGCCCGGGCGCTTCCGTTCGCCCGGCGACGGGCAGGTGGACTTCACCCAGGTGTTCAGCAAGTTCGCGCAGTACGGGTACGCCGGCTGGGCGGTGCTGGAGTGGGAGTGCTGCCTGAAGCATCCGGAGGATGGCGCGCGTGAAGGCGCGCCTTTCATCAGCAGGCACATGATCCGCACCACCGACCGGCGCTTCGATGACTTCGCGGGTGGGACCACGGACCTGGCCACCAACCGGCGCATACTCGGCCTGTGAGCTCCCGGCCAGTTTCGATATGCTAGCCGCATGACGCTACACACCGGGGGGTGCCACTGCGGCCGGGTGCGCTTCGAGGTTGAGGCGCCGGCCGATCTGGAGGTGCTGGAGTGCAATTGCTCCATGTGCCAGAAGCAGGGTTTCCTGCACCTGCTCATTCCGCGGGAAAATTTCCGGCTGGTCTCCGGGCAGGAATCCCTGACCAACTATCAGTTCAACACCGGCCAGGCCAGGCATCTGTTCTGCAAGGTCTGTGGCGTGAAGTCGTTCTACGTACCGCGTTCGCACCCCGACGACTACAGCGTCAATGCGCGCTGTCTGGACGAGGGCACGGTGCAGATGTTGACGGTGACGCCCTTCGACGGGCAGCACTGGGAGATGGCGGTCGAAGCGCTGGAGCGGGAGGAGCGGTTATGACCGACCGGCGTGAATTCCTGGCAGCGGCCGGTCTCGCAGCAGGCGCCACCCTGCTCGCCGGTTGCCCGGCGACCAGGTCGGGCAGCAGCGCTGGCATGGGCGCCGCCAGCTCGCGCACCGCTGTCGCGCGCGAGTGGTTTCGCATCTCGCTGGCGCAATGGTCGCTGAATCGCGCGCTGTTCGGCGGCAAGCTCGACAACCTCGACTTTCCGGTGGTGGCGCGCCGTGACTTCGGCATCGACACCGTGGAGTACGTGAACCAGTTCTTCATGGACAAGGCCACCGACCGTGCCTATCTGGTGCAGCTCAAGCAGCGCTGCGACGACAACGGCGTGACCAGCGGGCTGATCATGTGCGATCGCGAGGGCGCACTGGGCGATGCGGATGCGGCGGCACGCACGCGTGCGGTGGAGAATCACTACAAGTGGGTCGAGGCCGCGAAGTTCCTTGGCTGCCACTCGATCCGCGTCAACGCGCAGTCTTCCGGCACCATGGGCGCGCAGCTCGATCACGCCGTCGACGGCCTCAGGCGGCTGGCCCAGTTCGGCGCGCAGCATGGCATCAATGTCATCGTCGAGAATCACGGTGGCTATTCCAGCCATGGCAAATGGCTGTCGGCGGTGATCGAGCAGGTGGCGCTGCCCAACTGCGGCACCCTGCCCGACTTTGGCAATTTCACCCTGTCACAGGGCCAGGTGTATGACCGCTACCTGGGCGTCACGGAGTTGATGCCGTTCGCGAAAGGCGTGTCGGCCAAGAGCTATGCCTTCGACGGCGCGGGCAACGAAACCACCATCGACTTTCGCCGCATGCTCAGCATCGTGCGCGACGCGGGTTTTCGCGGCCACATCGGGGTGGAGTTCGAGGGGCGCAACATGGACGAGGCCGATGGCATCCGTTCCACCAAGGTGCTGCTGGAACGGCTGCGCGCGGAGCTGGCGCCGACGGCCTGAGTCCCTGGCAGCCCGCACCCGATTGCGTCAGCGGCGGGCGGTGCTCTGTCAGGCCGCGACGGCCGCCGTCACCACCGGCTGGCGCATCATGTGCTCGAACGCACCCAGCGCAGCCCGCGAGCCCTCGCCCATTGCGGTGACAATCTGCTTGTAAGGCCCCGTCGTGCAATCGCCCGCGGCGAACATGCCGGGCACCGAGGTCTGGCCACGCTCGTCCACCTCGACTTCACCGCGATTGCTCAGGCGAACCGCACCCTTGAGCCAGTCGGTATTGGGCACCAGGCCGATCTGCACGAACACGCCCTCGAGCGCCAGCGCAAGTTCTTCGCCGCTGTGGCGATGCTTGTAGCGCAGGCCATTGACCTGCTTGCCGTCGCCCGTCACCTCCAGCGTCTGTGCACTGGTGATGATGGTGGCGTTGGGCAGGCTGCGCAGCCGGTTCACCAGCACCGCATCGGCGCGCAGCGAATCGCCGAACTCGATCAGCGTCACCTGCTGCACGATGCCGGCCAGATCGATCGCGGCCTCGACACCGGAGTTGCCGCCGCCGACGACGGCCACGTCGCGGCCCTTGAACAGCGGTCCATCGCAGTGCGGGCAGTAGGCCACACCGCGATTGCGATACTCGTTCTCGCCCGGCACGCCCAGCTCGCGCCAGCGCGCACCGGTGGCAATGATCACCGAGCGCGCCACAAGCTGGGCGCCGCCTGCGAACCGCACCTGCGCCAGCTCACCCGGAATCAGCGCCGTGGCGCGCTGCAGGTTGAAGATCTCGACCCC
>DATKBK010000121.1:0-10057 GCA_035514045.1 Steroidobacteraceae bacterium
CGCAATCCGGCCGGCGGTTTCGCCAGGAATGGTGCTGTCGAGCAGGATCACCCGCCAGTTGCCGGCATCCCAGGTGCCGCCGCACTGGAAAGGAGGCTGCGCCAGCGCGGCGTACATGGCGGGCACGTCGTCGTGGTTGCCGGGTGTGCACAGCACGGGACGCCCCAGCCGGCCCATCTCGGCACGGAAATGCGCATAGCCGCCGGGATCGTCCTGCACCAGATCCCCGGTGGCCAGGATGGCATCGCAAGCCGCGAGGTCGGCCTGCGCCGCAGCCAGCGTGGCACGCAGGGCCGGCAGGGTGGCTACGCCACGCAAGCTGCGCGTCGGGTCACCAAAAAGGTGCGAATCGGTCAGCTGGACCAGTTCAATCGTGGATTTAGTCAAATCTTTCAGTCGCTTGGGCCGTCAGTTGGCCACTCCATCCCAGTGTTGCGTCCACTGTACGCGGCCCTGCCTGACCGAAAAGTGAACGCAGTTGGCGGCCGATTTGCGGTGTGCCGCGCCGCATTGGAAAATGCGCGACTCCTTCACACCCCGCTTTAACGGATTCCAACCTACTTTGACCACGCTCAATCGCCGCGAACTCGCCAATGCCATCCGTGCGCTCTCCATGGATGCCGTTCAACAGGCCAACTCCGGTCACCCCGGCGCCCCCATGGGCATGGCCGATATCGCGGAGGTGCTGTGGCGAGATTATCTCAGGCACAACCCCGCTGACCCGGCGTGGCCAGATCGCGACAGGTTCGTGCTGTCGAATGGCCACGCGTCGATGCTGCTGTACTCGCTGCTGCACCTGAGCGGTTATCCGCTGACCATCGAAGACCTGCGCAAGTTCCGGCAACTGGGGTCGCATACCGCAGGACATCCCGAGCGCGAGCCCGCGCTTGGCATCGAGACCACCACCGGTCCGCTGGGGCAGGGCATAGCCAACGCGGTGGGCATGGCGCTGGCCGAAAGGCTGCTGGCTGCCGAGTTCAACCGCCCAGGCCACGACATCGTCGATCACCGCACCTGGGTTTTCCTCGGCGACGGCTGCCTGATGGAGGGCATCTCGCACGAGGTGTGCTCGCTGGCCGGCACACTGAAACTGGGCAAGCTGATCGCTTTCTTTGATGACAACGGTATCTCCATCGATGGCAATGTGAAGGGCTGGTGCGCGGATGACACGCCCGCGCGCTTCGAGTCCTATGGCTGGAAGGTCATCCGTAACGTCGATGGGCACGATGCGGCCGCCGTGAGCGCCGCCATCCAGGAGGCACTGGGGAGCGACGGCAGGCCCGTGCTCATCTGCTGCCGCACGGTGATCGGTTGGGGTGCGCCCACCAAGGCGGGCACCAAGTCCACCCATGGCGAGGCGCTGGGTGTCGATGAAGTCGCCGCCACCCGCGTGCAGCTGGGCTGGACTGCGCCGCCGTTCGAGATTCCCGCCGCCATCGGCGCCGCCTGGGACCAGCGCGCGCGCGGCACGGCTGCGCAGCAGGCCTGGAGCGAGCGCTTCGCAGCCTACGAAAAGGCCTTTCCGGAAGCGGCGCGCGAATTGCGGCGGCGCCTCGCCGGTGAGCTGCCGGCGGACTACGAGGCCATCGCCCACCGCGGTCTCGCGGCAGCGCTGGCGGTAGATGCGCCGCAGGCCACGCGCCAGTCCTCCCAGTTGGTACTCAACGCCATCGGCCCGTCGCTGGGCGAGCTGGTGGGCGGCTCGGCCGACCTCACTGGCTCGGTCAACACCTTGCGCAAGGATTCAAAAGCCGTCACGCCGACTGAGTTGTCGGGCAACTACATCTACTACGGCGTGCGCGAGTTTGGCATGACCGCGATCATGAACGGCATGGTGCTGCACGGCGGCTTCCGCCCCTATGCCGGCACCTTCCTGGTGTTCAGCGACTATGCGCGCAACGCCGTGCGCATGGCCGCATTGATGCGCCTGGGCGTGATCCTGGTCTACACGCACGATTCCATCGGCCTGGGCGAGGATGGTCCCACGCACCAGCCCATCGAGCACCTGGCCAGCCTGCGCGCCATGCCCGGTCTGTCGTTGTGGCGACCCGCCGATGCCGTGGAGACCGCGGTGGCCTGGTCGATGGCGGTGGGGCGCAGCGACGGTCCCACCGCGCTGGTGCTGACGCGCCAGGCGCTGCCGCAGCAGCCGCGCACGCGCGAACAGGGCATCAGCATCACGCGCGGTGGCTACACGCTGATCGAGCCGGCCGGGGAGCCTGCGGCCATCGTGATCGGCACGGGATCGGAGCTGGCCATCGCGGCTACGGCGGTCCACGCCCTGAATGCCGCGGGCCGCAAGGTGCGGCTGGTATCGATGCCCAGCACCGACACCTTTGATCGCCAGGATGCCGCGTACCGCGAGTCGGTGCTGCCCGCGGCGGTCACGGCCCGCGTGGCCGTGGAAGCCGGCGCCACGCTGGGCTGGTGGAAGTACGTGGGCCTCGCTGGCCGCGTGATCGGCATCGACAGCTTCGGCGCCTCTGGCAAGGCGGCCGACCTCTACCGGCATTTCGGCCTCACGCCCGAGCGCGTGCAGCAGGCCGTGCAAGAAGTTCTCTGACAGATCTGACTGACGACAAGGAAAGGTATCCCCATGGCGATCAAGGTAGGCATCAACGGTTACGGGCGCATCGGCCGCAACATCCTGCGCGCGCTGTACGAGGCAAAGCGCACCAGCGAGATCCAGATCGTGGCAATCAACGACCTGGGCAACGCCAACACCAACGCGCACCTGACCCGCTACGACACGGCGCATGGCAAGTTCAGCGGCACGGTGGAGGTAGACGGCGATTCCATCGTGGTGAACGGCGATCGCATCAAGGTGCTGTCGGAGCGCGATCCGTCGAAGCTGCCCTGGGGCGCGCTGGGGGTCGATGTGGTGTTCGAGTGCACCGGTATCTTCACCAGCAAGGCCAAGGCCAGTGCGCATCTGGCAGGCGGTGCGAAAAAGGTGCTGATCTCGGCGCCGGGCGGCAATGATGTTGACGGCACGGTGGTCTATGGCGTGAACCACGACACGCTCACCTCGGCGATGACCGTGGTGTCCAATGCCTCGTGCACCACCAACTGCCTGGCACCGCTGGCCAAGGTGATCAACGACGCCATCGGCATCGAGTCGGGCCTGATGACCACCATCCATGCCTACACCAACGACCAGGTGCTCACCGACGTTTATCACGAGGACCTGCGGCGCGCCCGTTCGGCCACCATGTCGATGATCCCGACCAAGACCGGCGCCGCCGCTGCGGTGGGTCTGGTGCTGCCGACGCTCAAGGGCAAGCTCGACGGCTTCTCGATCCGCGTGCCGACCATTAATGTGTCGCTGGTCGATCTGACCTTCAGGCCGAAGCGCGCCACCACGGTGGAAGAGATCAATACGCTGGTGAAGGCTGCTGCTGCAGCCGGGCCGCTGAAGGGCGTGCTGGCCTACACCGAGGCACCGCTGGTGTCGATCGATTACAACCACGATCCTGCCTCTTCCACCTATGATGCAACCCTGACCAGGATCATCGACGGCGGTCTGGTGAAGGTGTGCTCCTGGTACGACAACGAGTGGGGCTTCTCCAACCGCATGCTCGACACCGCGCTGGCCTGGAGCCGGGCGAAATAGCGCGTAGCAGACGGGAGCCTTACGCAATGAAAGTCCTCAAGATGAGCGAGCTTGCCCTCGCCGGCAAGCGCGTGCTGATCCGCGAGGATCTGAACGTCCCCGTGCAGGATGGCGTGGTGACCAGCGATGCACGTATCCGTGCGGCGCTGCCCACCATCGAGCACGCCGCGGAGCAGGGCGCGCGGGTGATCCTGATGTCGCATCTGGGCCGCCCCGAAGAAGGCAAGTTCGATGTGGCACTGTCGCTGGCGCCGGTGGCCAAGCGACTCTCCGAGCTGCTGGGCCGCAATGTGCCGCTGATGCGCGAGTGGCTCGACGGGGTCAGCGTGCAACCCGGCCAGGTGGTGCTGTGCGAGAACGTGCGCTTCAACGTGGGCGAGAAAAAGGATTCCGAAGCGCTGGCCCGGCGCATGGCCGCGCTGTGCGACATCTTCGTGATGGATGCGTTCGGCACCGCGCACCGCGCCGAGGCTTCAACTCATGGCGTGGCGCGCTTCGCGCCGGTGGCCTGCGCTGGGCCGCTGCTGGTGGGTGAGCTGGACGCTTTGCAGCGCGCGCTCGAGCAGCCGAAGCGTCCGCTGGTGGCGATCGTCGCGGGTTCCAAGGTCAGCAGCAAGCTCACCATCCTCGAGGCACTGCTCGAGAAAGTCGATCGGCTGATCGTCGGCGGCGGCATCGCCAACACCTTTCTTGCAGCCACCGGCGTCGACGTCGGCAAGTCGCTGTGCGAGATGGACATGCGCGACACCTGCCGCAGGTTGATCACGCGGGCCCGCGAGCGCGGCGCCGATATCCCGCTGCCCACCGACGTGGTGGTGGCCACCGAGTTTGCCGCCACCGCGCATGCCGATGTGCGCAGCATCCACGATGTGCGTCCGGGCGAACTGATCCTCGACATCGGGCCGGACACGGCCGAGCGGCTGGCGAAGCTGATTGCCGATGCCGGCACCGTGCTTTGGAACGGCCCGGTGGGCGTGTTCGAATTCGACCAGTTCGGCGAGGGCACGCGTACCATCGCCAGCGCCATTGCCGGCAGCAAGGCGTTCTCGCTGGCCGGCGGCGGCGACACGCTGGCGGCCATCGAGAAATACGGCGTGAAAGAAGGCATTTCCTATATTTCAACCGGCGGCGGCGCCTTCCTCGAGTTCGTGGAAGGCAAGCGGCTGCCGGCAGTGGCCGCGCTCGAAGAGCGCGCCAGAGGGTGACCGTGATCAAGCCTGAAGAATTCCTGCGGCGAACCAAGATCGTCGCCACGCTGGGGCCCGCGACCGACGATCCGGCGGTGCTGGCGGCAATGGTGCATGCAGGCCTCGATGTGGCCCGCATCAACTTCTCGCATGGCGGCAAGGAAGAGCAGCGCCGCCGCATCCTCGCCGTGCGTGCCGCGGCAGCCAAGGCTGGCCGGCCGGTGGGCATCCTGGCCGACCTGTCCGGTCCCAAGATCCGCATCGAGAGCTTCGAGAAGGGGCGGATCGAACTGGCCGAGGGCCAGCCCTTTGCGCTCGATATCGCCCTCGACCCCGCGGCGGGCAACGAGCGTGAGGTGGGATGCGCGTATCAGGACCTGGTCAAGGACGTGCGGCCGGGCGACACGCTGCTGCTGGCCGACGGCTACATCGTGCTCGATGTCCTTGCCGTCACCGCCACCCGGGTGGAGTGCATCACGCGCGCCGGCGGCGAGCTGTCGAATCGCAAGGGCCTGAACAAGCAGGGCGGTGGGCTGTCGGCGCCCGCACTCACCGACAAGGATCTGGAATACATCCAGCTCGCGGCCGAGATCGGCGTGGACTTCCTGGCGGTGTCCTTCGCGCGCGATGCCGCCGACATCCGCCGGGCGCAGGCCGAGCTGCGCAAGTGGAAGGGCACCGCACATGTGGTGGCCAAGATCGAACGCCATGAGGCCATCGACAACCTCACCGATATCCTCGGGGTTGCCGACGCGGTGATGGTGGCGCGCGGCGACCTGGGCGTGGAGATGGGCTATGCCGCGCTCACCGGCATGCAGAAGACCATCATCCAGCAGGCGCAGCTGGCCAACCGCATCGTGATCACCGCCACGCAGATGATGGAGTCGATGATCCACAGTCCCGTGCCCACCCGTGCCGAGGTCAGCGACGTAGCCAACGCGGTGCTGGACGGCACCGACGCGGTGATGCTCTCGGCCGAGACCGCCGCCGGCAAATACCCGGTGAAGGCGGTACAGGCCATGGCCGAGGTGATCGTGGGCGCCGAGCGCTACGAGACCGGCGCGGCCATGCGCACCGGGCGGCGCGCCGAAGGCGAGTTCGCCAACACCGAGGAGGCGATCGCCAAGGCGGTGATGTATACGGCCCAGCACACGCACCCCAGGGCCATCGTGGCGTTGACCGAGTCGGGGCTCACGCCGCTGTGGATGTCGCGCATCCGCGCGGATATCCCCATTTTCGCCTTTACCCGCCAGGCCATCACCCAGAGCCGCGTCACGCTTTACAGGGGCGTTTATCCGGTGCTGTTCGACGTGACCCATGAAAGCGCGGCGCGCATGTACCAAGCCATTTTCGACCGTCTGCTGTCCCAGGGCCTGGTGAACGTGGGCGACCAGATCATCCTCACCAAGGGCGATCTGTCCGGCGTGCAGGGCGGCACCAATTCGATGCAGATCCTGCGGGTCCGGCGCGACAACCAGTAGCGTTGCGCGCCTGCCCGGCAGGGCCGGCTCTCAGGCCAGCGTCTTGCCGGTTTCCAGCAGCGACTTCAGGTCGCTGAGCACCCAGTTCCAGCCACCGCCACCCTGTTCGCTGAACTTCGCGATGGTCGCGGCGGCCATCAGCGGCGCGTTGTCCATCTCGTGCGTGACGCTCAGCCGGCAGAACCCGGCAGTGGTGGTCTCGATTTCCCAGGTGACCCGCGAGAAGCCCTCGGCTTTCGTCTCTTCGCTGAACAGCCAGCGATAGGTGTAGACCAGCTTGCGTGGCGGATCGGCCTCCAGTACTTCACCATCGATGATGATGTCCGGCAGGCCCATGGCGCGCATCCCCTCATTGGGCAGGTAGTTGCACTTGCCACCGCGCCGCAGCTCGACGTCGATGGGCGCGGCATAGCCATACTTCGCCGTCCATTCCGGCGTGGTGATGGCGTCCCAGATATGTTCCTGCGGGGCCTTGATGTAGATCTCGTGGACGCGGGTGATCACGCCCGTTTTTGTCTGGCTTTCCATTTCGTGTTCTCCAGGGTGGTCTTCAGTTCCGCCAGCGCGGATACCTGTTGTTCGGTGTACTTGTCGATCCAGCGGTCATGGATCAGGCGGATTGGAATCGCATTCAGGAAGTGGTGCTTCTCGCGCCCGGCCTTGCGGGTGAGCACCAGGCCGGCGTTCTCGAGCACGCGCAGATGCTTCATGACGCCGAAGCGGGTCATGGCCAGCGGTGCTTCCAGTTCGCCAAGCGTCTGCCCGTCGCGCTGGAACAGCAGGTCGAGCAGCAGGCGGCGGGAGGAGTCGGCAAGCGCCTTGAAGATGAGGTCCTCGTCGAGCATGTGACGACAATAGGTGACTGAAAGGTCACATGTCAAGGGCGTGAGGCCTCCTGTTGCCTCTGCCCGGCAACCCACATGGATGACCGCCATGAGTCTGCTGCCGCGTCAGGTATACTCCGCGGCCCCCCGTTTCAGTTGGTCGTGCAGGCCTGCCGGCACACCGGACCCCATGCTTTCCACGCAAAATCTCGCCGTCCAGTTCGGTGCCAAGCCCCTGTTCGAGAACGTCACGATCAAGTTCGTCGACGGCAACCGCTATGGCCTGATCGGCGCCAACGGATGCGGCAAGTCGACCCTGATGAAGGTGCTCGGCGGCGAGCTGGAACCCAGCGTCGGTGAAGTGGTGCTGATGCCCGGGCTGCGCATGGGCAAGCTGAACCAGAACCAGTTCGGCTACGAAGACCAGCGCGTGCTCGATGTGGTGATGCAGGGCCATCGCGAGATGTGGGAGGCGATGACCACCCGCGACCGCATCTACGCCGATGCGAACGCCTCTGACGAGGATTACATGCGCGCCGCCGAGCTCGAGGGCCGCTTCGCCGAGTACGGCGGCTACGATGCCGAGGCGCGTGCAGGCGACGTGCTCATCGATGCCGGCATCGACAAGGCCCTGCACGAGCTGCCAATGCGCGAGGTGGCGCCCGGCCTGAAGCTGCGCGTGCTGCTGGCGCAGGCGCTGTTCTCGCGGCCAGACGTGCTGCTGCTCGACGAGCCCACCAACAACCTCGACATCGATTCGATCCGCTGGCTCGAGAACGTGCTGAATGACTACAACGCCACCATGGTCATCATCAGCCACGACCGTCACTTCCTGAATCAGGTCTGCACCCACATCGCGGACCTGGACTACCGGCAGGTGAAGATCTACCCCGGTAACTACGACGACTTCATGCTGGCCTCGGTGCAGGCCCGGCAGCGCGTCGAAGCCTCCAATGCCAAGGCCAAGGACCGCATCTCGGACCTGCAGGAGTTCGTGCGCCGCTTCTCTGCCAATGCGTCGAAGGCGCGGCAGGCCACCTCGCGCAAGCGACTGCTGGAGAAGATCAAGATCGAGGAGATCCGGCCCTCCACGCGGCAGAACCCCTACATTCGCTTCGAGCAGGCCAAAAAACTGTATCGCGGGGTGTTCAATGCCGAGAAGGTGTCATTCCGCTACCCGGGTACTGATGCCGACGTGCTGCACGATGTCAGCTTCAAGGTGGACGCCACCGAGCGCGTGGCGATCATCGGCCCCAACGGCATTGGCAAGACCACGTTGATGCGGCTGCTCGCCGGCGAGATCAGGCCCACACAGGGCAAGATCGACTGGGTCGAGAACGCGGAGCCCGGCTACATGCCGCAGGATCCGCAGGCGGAGTTCGTCGAGAAGCTGGATCTGTTCAGCTGGATGTCGCATTGGACCGGCAAGGGTGACGACGACCAGCTGGTGCGCGGTACGCTCGGCCGGCTGCTGTTCTCGGGCGACGAGGCCCGCAAGCAGGTGCAGGTGCTGTCAGGTGGCGAGAAGGGCCGCATGATCTACGGCAAGCTCATCCTGACGCGACCCAATGTGCTGCTGATGGACGAGCCCACCAACCACATGGACATGGAAACCATCGAGTCACTGCAGATCGCGCTCGAGAAATACGTCGGTACGCTGGTATTCGTGTCCCACGACCGCGAGTTCGTGGGGTCGCTGGCCACGCGGATCATTGCCCTGCAGGAAGGCGGCGGCATCGTCGACTTCCGCGGCAGTTACGACGAATTTCTGGCGTCACGCGGCGTTGGCACCTGGGGCGCTGGCGCTGGCGCCGGCAGCGGCGCGGCGTAAGGCGCAGTCGCAGATCCTCCGGACCGGATCAGTCCCGGCTGGCAGGGACCTTCAGCTGCACCCGCAACTCGGCGATCTCGCGCCGCAGCGCACGCACTTCGGTGTGCAGATCATCTTCGATGTGGTCGCGCGCCGCATCCACGGCGGCGATGGTCTCGGCCTTCTCGGCATCCGTGAAACTCTGCATGGCGCTGACGATGATGCCGATGAACAGGTTCAGCATGGTGAACGTGGCGATCAGGATGAACGGCACGAAGAACGCCCAGGCAAAGGGATAGATCTCCATCACCGGCCGGACGATGCCCATGGACCAGCTCTCCAGCGTCATGATCTGGAACAGGGAGTAGAGCGACCGTCCCAGCGTGCCGAACCAGTCGGGGAAGTTCGCCCCGAACAGGTTGGTAGTGATGACGGCGAACACATAGAACACCAGCGCCAGCACCATCGCGATGGATGAGAGCCCGGGAATGGCGGCCAGCAGTCCGCCCACCACGCGGCGCATCGACGGCACGATGGTCAGTACGCGCAGCACCCGCAACACCCGCAGCGCGCGCAGCACCGCCAGCTGACCGGTGGCCGGCACCAGCGCAATGGCGACAACTGCCAGATCGAACAGGCTCCAGGAGTCACGGAAGAAGCTGCCGCGATGCGCGTGGATGCGGGCCAGGATCTCGGCGACGAACACCGCCAGGATGATGCGGTCCAGGCCGACCAGAATCGTGCCGTACCGGGCCATGACACGGGGCGATGTCTCAAGCCCGAGGATGATTGCATTGGCGATGATCAGCACCAGGATGGTGTGCTGGAACAGGCCGCTTTCGAGCACGGCATGCAGTTTCCCCCGGAAAGCCGGGGCGGGCAGGGAATGGGTCACGGGGCTCCTGATGGCTGGTCAGGAATACGGGCGTCCTGACGCTGCAATATAACGCAAGAAATCCGACCTCGCGCCGATCACGAGGCGCGAGTGTCTACCCGGCATGCCGGTCGCGTGCGTGCCGGGCAAGGTCGTGATAGCGCTCACCCCAGTCGTTCATCGAAACCAGCAGCGGGCGAAGGCTCGCACCGAACTCGGTCAGGCTGTACTCCACCCTGGGTGGAACTTCCGCGTACACCCGCCGGCG
>DATKBK010000122.1:0-4830 GCA_035514045.1 Steroidobacteraceae bacterium
GCGGCCATCACCTGGTCACCGCCACTGATGGCAGCGACGGCGAACTGCTGACGCTGAACATCATGCGCGGCGGCCAGCCGATGCAGCTAACCGGACGGGGCAACGGTCCGATCGATGCGCTGGTGCATGCCCTGGCACTGCCCTTCGACGTGCTGTCCTACGAGGAAAAATCCATGGGCAATGGCAGCGAGGCGAAGGCAGCCGCCTTCGTCGAGATCACCACGCCGTCGCGGGTGACGCTGTTCGGTGTCGGCGTGCACGCCAACATCATCACGGCGTCCCTCCTTGCAGTGCTGTCGGCGGTGCGACGTGCCGATGCGCGCGGGCTGCTGCCCGCAAGGGACAAGGCCGTCGGCGCTTGAGACAACGGCGGCGTCGGGTGCCCCAAAACGCGAAGGCGCCGTTCTCATCGCTGGCCCGGCGTGCCATAGGGTAGAGTACGCGTCGCATGGCTGCCCGAGACCCATCGCCTGCTCCACCAGCAGGCAATTTCATCCGCCAGATCATCGAAGCCGACCTGGCCGCAGGCAAGTACGCTGCACGCCACTGGTCTGGCCAGCCCGGTTTCTCCCCTCAGCAGGGGGCTGGACCGGTCGATGCAGCGCGCATCCGCACCCGCTTTCCGCCGGAACCGAATGGTTACCTGCACCTGGGGCATGCCAAGTCGATCTACCTGAATTTCGGCCTGGCGCTGGATTTCGCCGGCGCCTGCCATCTCAGGTTCGATGACACCAATCCGACGCGCGAAGAGCAGCAATACGTCGATGCGATCATCGACGCGGTTCGCTGGCTGGGCTTCGACTGGGGCCCGCATCTGTATTTTGCCTCCAACTATTTCGCCGCGATGCACCAATGCGCCGTGGCGCTGATCGAGCGCGGCCATGCCTATGTTGACAGCCAGAGCCCGGAGGAGACGCGCCTGAACCGCGGCACGCTCACCGAGCCGGGCCGGGACAGCCCGCATCGCTCGCGCAGCGTAACCGAGAATCTCAATCTCTTCGCCCGGATGAACGCCGGCGAATTCCCGGACGGCGCGCATGTCCTGCGCGCCCGGATCGACATGGCCTCCCCGAACATCAACCTGCGCGACCCTCCCATCTATCGCATCCGGCACGCGCACCATCACAACACCGGGGATGCCTGGTGCATCTATCCGATGTACACGTTTGCGCACCCCATCGAGGATGCGCTCGAGAACATCACGCATTCCCTGTGCACGTTGGAATTCGAAGACCAGCGTCCCTTCTACGACTGGCTGCTGCAACGGCTCGCGGAGGCTGGCTTGCTTGCGGCGCCGCTGCCGCAGCAGTACGAGTTCGCCCGCCTCAATCTCACCTACACGGTGCTCTCCAAGCGCAAGCTGATGCAGCTGGTGGAGGAAGGCCACGTCGATGGCTGGGACGATCCGCGCCTGCCCACATTGGCCGGTGCCCGCCGCCGCGGCTTTACTCCCGAGGCCATACGCGCTTTCACGGAGAGGATGGGCATCTCGAAGTCAGACTCGCTGATCGACATGGGCGTGCTCGAAGACTGCGTGCGCAACCACCTGAACGAGGTCGCGCCCCGGCGCATCGCCGTGCTGGACCCGGTGAAGCTGATCATCGACAACTATCCGGCCGGGCAGACCGGGCAGTGCGAGGCGCCCAATCATCCGCAACAGCCGGGATTGGGCACACGTCAGCTGCTGTTCGCGCAAGAGCTGTGGATCGAGCGCGAGGACTTCATGGTGACGCCCAGCAAGGGCTACTTCCGCCTCTACCCCGGCAACCGCGTGAGGCTTCGCTACGGCTATGTGGTCGAGTGCACGGGCTTTGAGCAGGATGCAGATGGGCGGGTGACCGCGGTGCACTGCCGGTATTTTCCCGATTCACACTCGGGTTCACCCGGCGCGGACCTGTACAAGGTAAAGGGCAACGTGCACTGGGTCGCCGTCGAGGCCGCGCAGGCCTGCGAGGTGCGGCTTTACGATCGCCTGTTCAGCGTCCCGAACCCCGGCGCCGGCGACCGCGACTTCCTGCTCGACATCAACCCGGACGCCAAGCGCGTCATCCAGGCACAGCTGGAGCCGGCACTGATGCAGGCGCGAGCCGGCGAGCACTTCCAGTTCGAACGGCACGGCTACTTCGTCGCCGACGCGGTGGACTCCAAGGCGGGCGCGCCAGCGTTCAACCGCGCAGTCACGCTGCGCGACTCCTGGGCGAAGGCCGCGCGTAGCGGCTGATCTGCTTGGTGGGCGGCGCCACTTGAAGCAGCAACCATCGGGAGTTGGCTGGGGGACTAGGATTCGAACCTAGGTTGACGGAGTCAGAGTCCGTAGTCCTACCACTGGACGATCCCCCATTATCTATTAGCGAAATCGGCCTTCGGCCATTTCGCGGATCTCGTTGATCGCGCCGGCAGGAAGTGAATTCCTGCCGGCTGCCTCACAGCCATGCGCGCTGGTGCGCGCGGACTGCAAGGTTAACGCTTGGAGTACTGCGGACCGCGGCGGGCCTTGCGGCGACCGACCTTCTTGCGCTCGACTTCGCGGGCGTCGCGGGTGACGAAACCGGCCTGGCGCAGCGGGCTGCGCAGGGTTTCGTCGTACTCCATCAGCGCGCGGGTGATGCCGTGGCGGATGGCGCCGGCCTGGCCGGTGATGCCGCCGCCGCTCACCTGCACAGTGAAGTCGAACCGGCCTTCGGCCTGCGCGACGGCCAGCGGCTGGCGCACGATCATGCGGCCCGTCTCGCGACCGAAGAACTCGTCTAGCGGACGGTCATTGACCGTGATCTTGCCGCTGCCGGCCTTCATGTAGACGCGGGCGGTGGCGGTCTTGCGCCGGCCGGTGCCGTAGTTGCTGGTTGTTGCCATCTGTCTTGAGGCTCTCTGTCTGCGTGTCGCGTGGCGGATCGTGGCGGGAAATTACAGTTCCAATGACTTGGGCTGCTGCGCCGAGTGCGGGTGCTCCGCACCACCGAACACATGCAGCTTGCGGAACATCTTCCGGCCCAGCGTGTTCTTCGGCAGCATGCCCTTCACGGCGAACTGCAGCGCGCGCTCCGGGTGCTCGGCCAGCAGCTTGCCCAGCGCAATGGACTTCAGGTTGCCCATGTAGCCGGTGTGCTGGTGGTAGAACTTGTCGGTGAGCTTGGCCCCGGTGACGCGGACCTTGCCGGCGTTCAGCACGATGAGGTTGTCGCCCATGTCGACGTGCGGGCTGTAGTGGGGCTTGTGCTTGCCCTTCAGCCGGTGGGCCAGCTGCGTGGCCAGGCGGCCCAGGGTCTTGCCCTCGGCGTCGACGACGAACCAGTCCGCGCGCACGGTGGCGGGCTTGGCGAAAGTGGTGATGCTCATCATTGTCTGTACCGCAATTGCTGTCCGGGCGTCCCAGGGTCTTGACCCGCGTGGACACCGTAAAAAAGGCCGCAGAGTGTAATCAAACCGGGAGCGCTTGGAAAGCGCATCAGGGCACCGGCGGCAAGGCCGTCCGGGCACATATATAGTAGCACCATGCCTTCAGACAGAAGCTTTGCAGATCAACTGCTTGCGAGCACCGACCGGGCCCTGCGCGCCCTGCTCGCCCCGGCTCCGGCCAGCCGCCCGGTGCCTGGAGCGACCGGACCGGCCCTGCCGGAGGGCCAGCGCCGCCTCGCGGCAGGCCTGATGCGGGTCAACCACGCCGGCGAGGTCGCCGCCCAGGGGCTGTATCACGGGCAGGCCCTGGTGGCCCGCAATCCGGCGGTGCGCAGCCTGCTGGAGCAGGCCGCGCGCGAAGAGACCGATCACCTGGCTTGGTGCCAGCAGCGGCTCACCGAACTGCACGACCGGCCCAGCCTGCTGCACCCCCTGTGGTACGCGGGCTCGTTTGCCATCGGCATGGCGGCAGGCCTGGCCTCGGATCGGGTGAGCCTGGGATTTGTCGCCGAGACCGAAAAGCAGGTGGAACGGCACCTGGACTCCCATCTCGAACGCCTGCCCGCCGAAGATGCGCGCAGCCGCGCCATCATCCAGGGCATGCGCGCCGACGAAGTAGCGCATGGCGAACTGGCGCGCCGCGCCGGTGGCGCCGAGCTGCCGCCACCGGTGAAGCTGGCGATGCAACTGGCTTCCCGGGTGATGACCGGCACCGCCCGCTGGGTCTAACTGCGACCTGCTTCACAGCAGCTCCGGTTGTCACGGCGCCTCGTTATGTAATACAAAGACTACCGGATCAGGGAGCCGGTCCGGCGCCAAGGGCAACCAGTCGAGAACGATAACAATGGAAGACAACATCAAGCCTCTGAGCGATATACCGGCAATCAACCGCTTCCTGAGTTATTGCCGCATCCGTACGGTGCCGTCCAAGACGGTCATCATCCACGCCGGCGACCTCCCCGACGTCCTCTACTACATCATCAGCGGCTCGGTCGAAGTGATGATCGAGGACGAAGAGGGCAACGAGATGGTGCTGGCCTACCTCAACAAGGGCCAGTTCTTCGGCGAAATGGGCCTGTTCCACGACCAGCCCACGCGCAGTGCCTGGGTGCGCACCCGCAACCAGTGCGAGCTGGCCGAGATGACCTACCCGCGCTTCCGCCAGATCGCGGCCGAGTCGCCGGGACTGGTGTTCGAGCTGGCCACCCAGCTGGCCACGCGCCTTGACCGCACCAACCGCAAGCTGGGCGATCTGGCCTTCGTCGATGTCACCGGCCGCGTGGCACACGCCATCATGGACCTGTGTGGCGAGCCCGATGCGATGACCCATCCGGAGGGCATGCAGATCAAGGTGTCGCGCCAGGAGCTGTCGCGCCTGGTGGGTTGCTCGCGCGAGATGGCCGGCCGGGTGCTCAAGGTGCTCGAGGACCAGGG
>DATKBK010000123.1:0-6898 GCA_035514045.1 Steroidobacteraceae bacterium
GATTGCGCAGGGCAATGGCCACGGCCCGCTTGGCGTCATGCTGGCCGACGATGTGTTTGTCGAGTTCGGCCACGATCTCACGCGGGGTCATGTGCGCTTGCTCCTGTTGGGCGGGGGGCGGCGCGATCGCGGGGTGGCTCATGACAGCTCCTCGATCGTGAGATTGCGGTTGGTGTAGATGCAGGTGTCGGCGGCAATGCCTAAGCTCTTTTCGACGATGTCGCGCGCCGCAAGTTCAGTGTTTTCGAACAGCGCGCGGGCCGCGGCCAGCGCATAGGGGCCGCCGGAGCCGATGGCCGCCAGCGGCAGCTCCGGCTCGATCACATCCCCATTGCCGGAGATCACATACAGATTGCCCGGATCGCCCACCAGCAGCAGCGCCTCGAGGCGGCGCAGGTAGCGGTCGGAGCGCCAGTCCTTGGCCAGCTCAATAGCCGCGCGGGTGAGATTGCCGAACTTGGTCAGTTTGCCCTCGAAGCGCTCGAACAGCGTGAACGCGTCGGCCGTGCCGCCGGCGAACCCGGCCAGCACCTTGCCCTCGTACAGCAGGCGCACCTTGCGGGCATTGCCCTTCATTACGGTGTTGCCCAGCGTGACCTGGCCGTCACCGCCCAGCGCCAGCGTGCCGTTGCGGCGCACGGCCAGGATGGTGGTGCTGTGGGGATCGAATCGCTCGCTCATGGGCCTCCCGGGCCGAGAATCACTCGCCGCGACGGCGGCGGGCGCGCGGATGCGCCTGATCGTAGATATGGGCCAGGTGCTGGAAATCAAGATGGGTGTAGATCTGGGTGGTCGACAGGTTGGCGTGCCCCAGCAGCTCCTGCACGCCGCGCAGGTCGTGGCTGGATTCGAGCAGGTGCGAGGCGAAGGAATGGCGGAACAGGTGCGGATGCAGCCGCACCGGCAGGCCATGCCTGCGTGCAAAGGCCGCCAGCCGCAGCTGGATGGCCCGTGCACCGAGGCGACGGCCATTGCGGCCCACGAACACGGCCAGCTCGCCGGTCGTTGCGAGCCTCGCACGCTGGCGCAGCCATTCCGCAAGCACGGCCACTGCCTTGGCACCCACGGGCACGATGCGCGTCCGGTTGCCCTTGCCCGTGACAGTCACGGTGCGGTCCTTCAGGTCCAGCCCGCCCAGGTCCAGGCCGGCAAGTTCGGCCAGCCGAAGCCCGGAGGAATACAGCAGCTCCATGATCGCCCGGTCGCGCAGGCCCAGCAGATCCGGGCGCCCCGCCGGGTCGGCCACAGGGGTTTCGAGCACCCGCTGCATCAGGTCGGCATCGAGGGTGCGCGGCAGCTTGCGCGGCCCTTTGGGTGCGCGCACGTCCACCGCCGGGTTGTGCGCGCACAGCCGTTCGCGCTGCAGGAAGGTGTAGAAGGAACGCACCGCCGACAGGCGCCGCTGGATGCTGCGCGCGCCGAGGCCGCCGGCGTGGCTGTGCGCGCTGAAAGAGCGCACATGGCCATGGTCGACGCCGGTCCAGTCCGCCATGCCCTGCCGGTCGCACCAGGCGGCAAGACTCTCAAGATCGCGCTGGTAGGCGGCGCGCGTGTGAGGAGAAAGTGCCCGCTCCTGCGTGAGGCGCTGGAGGAACTCCCCGCGGGCCCGGTCAGCCTCGGGATTCACGGCGGCGGCACCGCGGCCCCTGTTGCGGGACCGGGGCCGGGGCCCGGGCGCGACAGTTCAGTCGCGCGCCAGCGCATCGCTGGTCAGCTCGCCCAGGCGCGCCAGGAAGTCGGTGCTCATGAGGGGGTGGAAGCGCTGGCTGTCGTTGCTGGCCAGCGCCAGCAGGCCGAATGGCGTGCCGTCGCCCAGCGGCACCAGCGCCACCGAGCCGACGCCCGGGGCATCGGCGCCGAACAGGAACTCGCGCTGCGTGTCACGCACCTGCCCGCAACGCGGTTTGCCGGTGGCGAACAGCGTGCCGAAACCGGCCAGGGCCTGATCGTCACTGGCCACGTGCCGCACGCCCCGCAGCCCGGGCTGGTCGGCGCCGGCGCCGAACAGCAGCAGCACCGCCTGCGTGACGTCGAAGTCATCGCGCAGACCCTGCTCGATCTGCAGCAGGATGCCGCGGCGGGTCGGCACGCGCATCAGGCGGAGGGTGAAGCGGTGAATGCGCTCGGCCAGCTGCTCGTTGCCGCGGGCAACGCTCACCAGATCGGTGAAGCGCGCATCGGCGCTGTGGTTCTTCTCGCGCAGCAGGTCGACCTGCCGCTCGATCAGCGACACCGCACCACCACCGGCATCATGTGGCACGCGCAGCGTGGCCAGCAGTTCGCTGTTGCGCTGGAAGAACTCAGGATGGGAGCGCAGCCAGCCCGCGATGTCGTCGTCGGTAAGGGTGATCTCGGCGCGGGCGGGGGATGTGCTCATGGATGTCTCAAGGGTCCTTCTCTCAGGTCAAAGTTCGAAGTGGCCAGTGAAAGATACTGCAGCGGGACCTTCCAGCCAAAGCCGGGAGCCGGGACCCTGCCAGCGCACGATCAGTGTGCCACCGGGCAATTGCACGGCGACCTGCGGATCCAGCGCGCCCCCCATGATGCCGGTGGCCACGGCCGCGCAGGCGCCGGTGCCGCAGGCCAGGGTCTCGCCCACGCCGCGTTCGAATACCCGCAACGCCATATGGCTGCGATCGATGATGCGGCGGAAGCCCACATTGACGCGGCGCGTGAAGCGCGGATGGACCTCGAGCGCCGCGCCGATCATGGCCACGGGTGCGCTGGCCACATCGGTCACATCGAGCACCGCATGCGGATTGCCCATCGAGGCAATGGCGAACTGCACGCGCTGCCCGGGCAGATCGATGGTGTAGTGCGGGCCGGGCTGACCTTCGGGCTCGAAGGCCACGGCGGCCGGCGTGAACACCGGTTCGCCCATGTCCACCGCAACCGTGCCGGGCGTGCCCAGCTCGGCGTCGATGGGTCCAGCCGGACTCTCGAGCCGCAGCCGGCCATTGCGCGCCACCCCACGCCGGCGCAGCAGCTCGGCCAGGCAGCGCACGCCATTGCCGCATTGCTCCACTTCACTGCCGTCGGCGTTGAAGATGCGGTAGTAGGCTGCGGCCGTATCACCATGCGGTGGTTCGAGCACCAGTGCCTGATCGAAGCCGATGCCGCTGCGCCGGTCGGCCAGCTGCTGCCATTGCTGCGCGGTCAGCGGCAGGCCGGCACGCGTGGGCGCATCGAGCACGATGAAATCGTTGCCCAGCCCGTGCATCTTGGTGAACTCGAACTGCATGCCCGCAAGGATACCCTACAGGCGCGCCTTGAGTTCCCCGGCCAGCCGCCGGCTCACCGGCAGGGGTTCGGCAATGCCGCGCAGGCGCGCAAAGTAACTGCCGTCGTCGCTGCGTTCGATGGCTTCGAGGAAGGCGCGGTTCACCAGTGCGCCGCGATGCACGCGCAGAAAGTGCGCACCGAGTTCGGTTTCGAGCTGGCGCAGCGAATCCTCCACCAGATCCTCGCCGCCGGTGTGCCGCACGGTGGTGTACTTCTGCTCGGCCAGCAGGCAGATGATGTCCGTCACGCGCAGCAGGCGCAGCCCCGTGCGATTGCGCACCGGCAGGTGAGTGCGCGGTTCGGGCGCAGCCACCACCGCAAGCTGCCGCGCTGACAGGCGCTGTGCGCGCTCGGTGGCGGCGGCGAGTTTTTCCTTGCGCACCGGCTTCAGCAGGTAGCCCACCGCCTCGGCCTCGAAGGCCTGCATGGCATGTTCGTCGTGCGCGGTGATGAAGACGATGGCCGGGGGATCCGGCAGTCGTGCCAGATGCCGGGCCAGTTCCAGCCCCGACATGCCCGGCATACGTACATCCAGATAGAGGATGTCCGGCCCCAGTTGCTCGAGCAGCGCCAGCGTCTGGCTGGCATCGGCGGCCTCGCCGACCACCTCGACCTGGTTCAGCTCGCGCAGCAGCGCGCCCAGGCGCGCGCGGGCAAGCGGTTCGTCATCGACGATCAGCGCCTTGAGCATCACATCCCCTCATCCCGCGTTTGTGCGCGGCGCTTCAACCACCGGAAAGCGCAGTTGCACCACGAACTCGTCGCCCTCGCGGCCGGCCGTGACGCTCGACCTGCCACCGTGCAGCAGCGACAGCCGCTCGCGGATGTTTTCCAGCGCGATGCCGTGGCCGGCATGGGTGCCGCCGCCCTCCAGCGGCATCCGGTTGCGTACCTTCAGCACCAGCGCCCCGTCGGCCGCGTTGCCATCGACATGCACCTCGCCGCCGCCGGGCAGCTTCGATACGCCGTGCAGGATGGCGTTCTCCAGCAGCGGCTGCAGCGTCAGCGCCGGGATCTGCGCCTGCATCGGCAGCGCCGCCACGTCCCAGTGCACGCGCAGGCGCTCGCCCATGCGCAGCTGTTCGATGCGCAGGTAGGTGCGCGCATTCTCCAGTTCCTCTTGCAGCGTGATCAGGTTGCGCCGCTCGTCGAGGTTGGCGCGGAACAGTTCGGTGAGGTCCAGCACCGCTTCTTCGGCCCGCGCCGGATCGCTGCGGGTAAGCGCCGCGATGGTATTCATGCTGTTGTAGAGGAAATGCGGACGGATGCGCGCCTGCAGTGCATCCGAGCGCGCCCGCGCCTGGGCCTCGACGTTCAGGCGCCATTGCTGGGTGACATAGGCATAACGCAGCGCCAGCGCGCCCACCATCGCGCCGATCAGCAGATTGCGTGCCAGAAACAGTGAATGGGTGACCGGCGGTCGGCCGAGCAGGGCGCTGGGATTGAACAGCGCGCTGTGGAGGATCCACCAGGCGCTCTCCGAGACGGCCGCGACCACCAGCAGCACCACAGCAAGCACCAGCAGCGCTCCGGTGAGCGCGCCACGCGCCGCGATGTAGGGCCGCAGCGCACATAGCAGCGCAGCACCCGTCAGTCCGACCCAGATCAGGAACAGCTGGCGACGCGCAAGTTCGCCCCAGAAGCCCGGACCCGGGCCTGGCGCTGCCAGCGTGAGCAGCAGCGCGGTGAGCGTGATGATGACAAGCACCAGCAGCACCGCGCGCGGTGCGCAGAAATCAGGCAGCAGCAGGGGCTTCATTCGCCGCTGCGTCGGGCAGCGCCTTCGGATCAGGCGCCGGGGCCGCAGGCCTCGTCGCGATTGGCGCGCGCCTGCAGGCGCGCAGCGTCGATTTCAGCGGAGGTGAGGTACACGCGATCACCCTGCGCGTCGGTACGGTAAATCCGGCGGTTCTCGATGGCGGACTTGTACGCGGCCTCGGCCTTTGTACACCGGGCGTTCTGGGCGGCGGCTGCAGCGGCGCGCACTTCTGCGGCAACTGCATCGCTCACCGGCATCGGTTCGTTGGTGGGGACGACGAGATCGTCAGGTGGCAGCTCCGGCTCGGGGGCACCAGCCGTGGGTTGGGCGTCACCGTCCGCGGGCGGCGTGGGCACCCCGGTGCGTATCAGTTCAGCGCCCTCGCGGGGCTGGTCGGAATAGTGCCAGGTGCCGTCCAGCCCCTTCCAGCGGTAAACCTCGCCCGCGCCAAAGGCGCTGGCCATCAACAGGGTGGCGGCAGTGAAAGCGAAAATCTTGCGCATGGTGCCCTCTTTACGGAACGCAGTATCGCCCCGGTTGCAAGCTGGCCTTGTGACCTCGGTCACAGCTTCCTGTCAGACAGTCTCCCGCAAAGAAAAAGCCCCGGCAACCAGTGGCTGCCGGGGCTTCCCAAGGTCAATCCCTGGGGATCAGCCGATCAGTCGTAGGCCCGCTCGCCGTGCTCGGCGATGTCCAGACCCTCGCGCTCGATGTCCTCGGTGGGACGCAGCCCGATGGTGAACTTCAGCAGGTAGAAGATGATCGCAGTGACCACACCGGACCAGCCGATCGAGAACAGCACGCCCTGCAGCTGGACCCAGAACTGGCCACCCATGGTGTTGTCGAAGCCCTGGCCGCCCAGCGAGGCGTGGCCCAGGATGGCGCAGGCCAGTGCGCCGACGATGCCGCCCACCGCATGCACACCGAACACGTCCAGCGAGTCGTCGTACTTCAGCGCCTTCTTCAGGCCGGCAACCGCCCAGAGGCACACCAGGCCGACGATCAGGCCGAGGATGATCGCGCCCGTCGGGGACACCACACCGCAGGCCGGGGTGATGGCGACCAGGCCCGCCACGGCACCGGAAGCGCCGCCGAGCATGGTCGGCTTGCCGCGGAAGATCCACTCGCCGAACACCCAGGAGACCACCGCGGCGGCGGCGCAGACGAAGGTGTTGATGAACACCAGGCCGGCACCATTGTTGGCTTCGAGGCCCGAGCCCACGTTGAAGCCGAACCAGCCCACCCACAGCAGGGCGGCGCCGATCATCACGTAGGGCACGTTGTGCGGCGGCATGGCGGTAATGCCGTAGCCGGTACGCTTGCCCACGATCAGCGCGCCCACCAGGCCGGCGACACCGGCATTGATGTGCACCACCGTGCCGCCCGCGTAGTCGAGCGCACCGGCCTTGAACAGCCAGCCCTCGGTGAACCACACGGCGCGTGCGATCGGCAGATAGGAGAAGGTGAACCAGAGCACCGCGAAGATCAGCACCGCGCTGAACTTGGTGCGCTCGGCGAAGGCGCCGACCGCCAGCGCAGTAGTGAGGGCCGCGAACGTGGCCTGGAAGGCGACGAACACGTACTCGGGAATCACCACGCCGTCGGAGAAGGTCGCCGCGTTCGTGTCGGCCGTCATGCCGGACAGGAAGAACCGGCTGAAGTCGCCGATCCACGCCCCCCCGCCGTTGAAGGCCAGGCTGTAGCCGTAGATGACCCACAGCACCGTGAGCAGCGAGAAGATGACGAACACCTGCATCGAGGTGGACAGCATGTTCTTGGCGCGCACCATGCCGCCATAAAACAGTGCCAGGCCTGGTATGGCCATCAGGAGTACCAGCAGCGTACAGACCAACATGA
>DATKBK010000124.1:0-3589 GCA_035514045.1 Steroidobacteraceae bacterium
CGGCCCGTGCCGCGGCCCGGATGGCATCGCCGGCCTCGCCCTGGGTCAGCGGCTCCGCACCGGAGAGGAGATAGACCGGGGCCAAGCCCCGCTTGAGCGCTGCGAACAGCTTTTCCGGTGTGGTTCTCAAGCCCGCTATTATAGGGCCTGCCGGCGCTCCCACGGGATTAACGGACATGCCTACGCTCTTCGAACGCATCGTGACCCGCGAACTGTCCGCGGACATCCTCTACCAGGATGCGGAGGTCACCGCGTTCCGCGACATCCATCCGCGCGCGCCGGTGCATATCCTGATCGTGCCCAATAGACCCATCCCGACGGCCAATGACATCGCCGATGCGGACGCGACGCTGATCGGCAAGCTGTTCCTGGTGGCGCGTGACCTGGCGAAGCAGCTGGGCATTGCCGCAGATGGCTACCGCCTGCTGATCAACTGCAATGCCCACGGCGGGCAGGAGGTTTATCATCTGCACCTGCACCTTATCGGCGGCGCGCCGCTGGGACCCATGACCGGAGCGCGCTGATGGCCACCGTCAAGAAAAAGCGCGCGTCAAAAAGCGCCTCCGCCGATGGCCTGTACCCGCCGCTGCGCGTCAATCGCACCGGGCGGATCAAGGTCTCGGCATTGCACGAGCTCCATTACGAGGAAAGCGGCAACCCGAAGGGCAAGCCGGTGGTGTTCCTGCATGGCGGCCCCGGCGGCGGCACCAATCCGCAGATGCGGCGCTTCTTCGATCCGGCGCGCTACCGCATCGTGATGTTCGACCAGCGCGGCTGCGGCAAAAGCACGCCGCATGCCGGCCTCGAAGAGAACACCACCTGGGACCTGGTTGCCGACACCGAGCAGCTGCGCGAGCTGCTGGGCATCGGGCGCTGGCAGGTGTTCGGCGGCAGCTGGGGTTCAACGCTGGCGCTGGCCTATGCGCAGCAACACCCTGAGCGCGTCAGCGAGCTGGTGCTACGCGGCATATTCCTGCTGCGCCGCTCGGAACTTGACTGGTTCTACCAGAGCAGCGAGGGCGCGGCGTCGCTGTTCCCCGATCTGTGGGAGCATTTCGTCGCCCCCATTCCCGAGGTTGAGCGACACGACATGATTCGCGCCTACTACCGGCGCCTGACCAGCAGCGATGCGCGAGAGCGCAATGCCGCCGCGCGCGCCTGGTCGGTTTGGGAAGGCGCGACCAGCCACCTGCGCAGCGACCCCTCCTATGTAGCGAAGTTTCGCGAGGCCGACTACGCGGCGGCATTCGCGCGCATCGAGTGCCACTACTTCGTCCATGGCGGCTTCCTTGCAACCGAGGACCAGCTGCTGCGCGACGTGCCGAAGATCCGCGACATTCCCGCCGCGATCGTGCAGGGCCGGTACGACGTGGTGTGCCCGATGCGCAGCGCCTGGCACCTGCACCGCGCCTGGCCAGAGGCCGAGCTCGTGATCGTGCCGGATGCCGGCCACTCCGCCTTCGAACCCGGCATCGCCAAAGCGCTGCGCCGGACCACCGACAAATTCGCCAAGAGGCACTGATCAAATGCGACACATCCTGCCCCTGATTGCGTTGCTGTGCGTATCGACTGCTGCGATCGCGGCCCAGCCTCCTGCGCCGCCCTCGTTTACTGCGCCACAGGCCGAGGCGGGCCGCAGCGTGTATGCGCGTCACTGCGCCATCTGCCATGGCGGCGCACTGGAAGGCGGCGCTGCCGGACCTGCCCTGCTCGGCAGCGCATTCCTGCAGAAATGGCGCAATCGCTGGACGCAGCTGTTCGAGCAAACCCGCCGCACCATGCCGGTGACGCAGCCCGGCACCCTGCCAGGATCGGACTATGAATCACTGGCAGCGCTGATGCTGTCAGTAAATGGCCAGGCGCCGGGCCGCGAGCGCCTCGCGCTGGGAGCTTTCGAACCACCCATCCCCGATGCCGAATGGCTGCACCATCGCGGCGACCCCGGCGGCCTCAACTACTCGCCGCTGGCGCAGATCCGCGCCGACAACATCGCCCGCCTGCGCGTGGCCTGGCGCTGGCGTACCGACAATTTCGGCGCCGCCATCTGGCCCAACTTCGAGGTCACGCCGTTGATGGCGGGCGGCGTGCTGTATGCCACCGCCGGCGCCTCGCGCAGCGTGGTGGCCATCGACGCGAAGAGCGGCGAGACGCTGTGGATGTTCCGGCTCGACGAGGGCCAGCGCGGCGAGAATGCGCCGCGCAAGGGACCGGGACGCGGCCTTGCGCTGTGGCGTGACGGCACGCGCGAGCGGCTGTTCCTGATCACGCCGGGCTACCAGCTGGTGGCCCTGGACGCAGCCACGGGCCGCCCGGTGCAGAACTTCGGCACCGCCGGCATCGTGGACCTCAAGCGCGCCGCCGATCCGCCGCTCGACCCGGTGAGCGCACCCATCGGGTCCAGCTCGCCGCCGGTGGTGGTGGGCAATGTGGTGATTGTCGGCTCTGCCTTCGGCACCGGCGCCGCGCCGCCGCGCAAGGAAATGCCCACCGGCAATGTGATGGCTTTCGATGCCCGCACCGGCAAGCGGCTGTGGGTGTTCCACACCATCGCGCGGGCTGGCGATCCCGGCGGCGCCAGCTGGACCGACGAGGCGCGCGCCTGGACCGGCAACACCGGCGTGTGGGCGCCGTTCAGTGCCGACGTCGAACGCGGCCTGGTGTACCTGCCGGTGGAAGCCCCCACCAGCGATTTCTATGGCGGGCATCGTCCGGGCGACAACCTGTACTCCAGCAGTATCGTCTGCCTCGACGCACGCACCGGAGCGCTGCGCTGGCATTTCCAGCACGTGCACCACGACATCTGGGACCTCGACACGCCGGCACCGCCGGTGCTGCTCGATATCACAGTGGAGGGACGGCGCATTGCCGCGGTGGCGCAGGTGACCAAGCAGGGCTTGACCTATGTATTCGACCGCATCACCGGTGAGCCGGTGTGGCCCATCATCGAGCAGCCGGTGCCGCAGAGTGATGTACCCGGCGAAGTCACTGCGCGCACCCAGCCAATCCCCACCCTGCCCGAGCCCTTCGAGCGCCTGGGCGTTACCGAGGCGGAACTGAACGACCTGACGCCAGAGATCCACGCCGAGGCAAAGCGCATCGCCGCACGCTATCGCATGGGGCCGCTGTTCACGCCGCCGTCACTGGTCACGCCCGACAACGGCGGCACATTGTCTGGACCAGGAACGCAAGGCGGCGCCAACTGGCAGGGCGCAGTAGCTGATCCGGAGAGCGGCATCATGTATGTGTCCTCCACCTCCACCCTGAGTGTGCTGGGCCTGGGCAAGGATGCCGCGCGCTCCAACCTCGACTACATCCTCACTGCCAGCAGCCGCGTCACCGGCCCCTTCGGCCTGCCGCTGTCGCGTCCGCCGTGGGGCAGCATCGTCGCCATCGACCTGAACACCGGCCGCAAACTGTGGACTGTCGCCAATGGCGATACGCCCGCCAACGTGCGCAACCACGAGAAGCTGCGCGGGCTTGCCCTGCCGCGCACCGGACATGACGATCGCGCGGGCCTGCTGGTGACGAAGTCGCTGCTGTTCGCGGGCGAAGGTGCAGGGATGTTCGTATCCAGCGAGGGCGGGACGAA
>DATKBK010000125.1:0-2204 GCA_035514045.1 Steroidobacteraceae bacterium
TGCGAAATTACCGTGGCCAGCGCCGCGCCCGCCACACCCAGGCCCTGCCAGCTGCCACCGACCGGCCGGGTGCCGAAAATCAGGAGCGGATCGAGCGCGATATTGAGCAGTACCGCTCCGACCATCACCAGCATCGGGAAACGCACCTCACCCGAGGATTGCAGCATCGCCTGCAGTGCCATGAAGGCGAACATCGGCACCAGCCCCAGATAGCTGACCACGAGGTACTGCCAGCTCAGATCGAAGACACCGGCTTCCACCCCGATGAGCCGGAGCACGGGTCGGGCAAAGACCAAGCCGAGGAGCGTGAAACCCAGCCCTACTGCCAGCACCATCAGCAGCGTCTGCGCCGCGACGTGGTCGCACGCGCTCGTCCTGCCCGCGCCGGCATTCTGGGCGACCAGCACCGCCCCTGCCGTGGACAGTCCGCTGCCGAGCGAGATCAGGATGAAATACAGCACCCCGCTGGCAGAGACTGCGGCGATCGCCTCTGCACCCAGCCGGCCGACGAACCAGGCATTGATGATCTGGTGCAGCGCCTGCGCCATGCCAGCCGCGGTGATTGGCCAGGCCATGCGCAGCAGCACGCCGAGCAGCGGCCCTTCGGTCATCGTCACGCGTTTTCTGGCGGCCAGTGGCATCAAACCGGTGCACTGGCCACTGGCAGGGCCGGCATGGGCTCGCGATGAGTACAGCGGATTTCCACGTTGGTCGCCCAGAGTTGGCGGCACGGATCCTGGTGCAAGCTAGTCCTCGATGATCCGGAACATCTCCAGCAGCTGCGGCACGGCACGCTGGATCTCGCCCTGCACCTGCGACGTGGCGACGTAGCTAAGTTCGTACAGGAAACCGGCATCGGCGAGCGCCTTGCCCTCCGCGCCGACCACCTTGCGGCCAACGCCGCCGCCCTGGTTGCGCACCGGATAGCCATTGAACGGGGCTCGTTCACCTTTCATGTCGTCCCAGCGGTTGTTGGGTACCTGGCCGGCATCCGCCGCAGGTTTGGCGCGCCGCTGCGCGCCGATTCCCTGGCTGCGGCGTGACTCCAGGTTGAACTGGATCGCGAGCACATCCCAGGCGGGGGTGTCGCCGTCCATGATCGTGCCGGGAAAGACATTCAGCTGGCTGTCGTCGGTAAGCTTCAGCACCTGTTGGTCCAGCTGCAATGCAAAGCGCGGAAACCCGAGACTGATCTCACCTGTCGGGTCCAGCGCCGTCTTCCACTTGCCGAAACTCTCCGGCCGCAGTTGGGTGTCAGCCAGAAAACTGCGCCACTGCGGCAGCGATCCGGAGTAGGAAATCTGCGCGAAGTTCGCCAGCAGGCGCGCTTCCATCGCGGTACGTTCCACCCCGGCACCCCCGGCGGAGCGCCAGATTCCGATGTAGCCCTCCGGGGTCGGCAGTGCGCTGACGACCATCGTGGAATCGGCAAAGGGCATGGGATAGAACCACTGCTGCCAGGTACGCCCGAAATCGTCCTTGAACTCGCGGGGCTTGCCGGCATCGCCCAGCGAGGTGATGCGCACGTTCTCGGCGCCAAATGATCGCCCGAGCCTGATCCCCCGGAGCAGTTGCTCGGAGAGCAGCTTGCTATCGCCGCGGGAACTGGCGACATCCAGTTCGCCGGGGTAGCGGATACGGAACATGGCCGCGCCTGACTGGGCTCCCATCCAGATATATCCGTCGTTACCGAGTTGCGTATTGCCGCCGGCATTGCTGCGGGGCACGTCCCAGCTGCCGTCGGCCTGCTGGCTGATGATGGCGGGATTCGCGGTCAGGAATGGATCCGCCAGCAGGCGGCTGGAATTGCCGCGCGGGAAGATCCCGTCGGCCGACTCCTCGAGCAGCTGGCGCCGTGCGACATCGAACTGCTCGTCGTTGAGCGCGATAAGCCTGCGGTCGAACTCCGCGAATTGCAGCGGCAGGTCGAAATCGACCTTGACCCGCACGGTTTTGCGCGCGGTCAGGAAGGCGACGCCGGCCGTCATCCGCATATCGATGCTGGCCATGTTCTCAGGCGCATTCAGCACCAGGGCAATGGGCAGCGCGTAGTTGAGGTTCTCGTTGGCAGACTTGCGGGCGATGACGCCGATCACGCGGCCGCTGGCGTCAAGCAAGGGTCCGCCGCTGTTGCCGGGCGAGGCAGGCGCGGAAAACCTCAGCCACTGCCAGGCGCCATCCTGTTCCTCCGGAGTTTCCGAGGT
>DATKBK010000126.1:0-6136 GCA_035514045.1 Steroidobacteraceae bacterium
GCGCCTGTTCCTGGCGTTGGCCGGATTCCTCATCACCGACGCGCTGCTGGCGGAGTTCGTCGGGGTGAAGATCTTCTCGCTGGAGCGCACGCTGGGCGTGGCCGACGTGCAGTGGAGCCTGCTTGGTGTGTCCGGCACGCTGTCGTTCACCGCTGGCGTCATTTACTGGCCGCTGGTGTTCATCCTCACCGACCTGATCAACGAATACTACGGCCGGCGCGGCGTGCGGCTGGTGTCGTGGCTGGCGGTGGCATTCATCGCCTGGGCGTTCTTCGCCGCCTGGATCGCGATCTCGCTCGCACCGACAGGCTTCTGGGTGGAGGCCAATGCCGAACTGGGTGTGCCGGATATCCAGCGCGCCTACCAGCTGATCTTCGGGCAGGGTATGTGGATCATTGTCGGCTCCATTACCGCGTTCCTGATCGGCCAGCTCATCGATGTGACCTTGTTCCACCGCATCCGCCGCGCCACGGGCGGACGCTGGTTGTGGCTGCGCGCCACCGGTTCCACTGCGGTTTCGCAGCTGTTCGACAGTTTCATCGTGCTCTACATCGCCTTCGTGCTGGGGCCGCAGCAGTGGCCGTTGCCGCAGTTCCTGGCCGTGGGTACGATCAATTACGCGTACAAGATGCTGGCGGCAGTGGCCATGATTCCGGTGCTCTACCTGGTGCACGTTGGTGTGCGGCGCTATCTGGGGCGCGATGAAACCGAACGGCTGCGCCGCGAGGCGGCCGCATGACCCGTGCCTACGACGAGATGATCGGCACAGACGGGCGTGCCCGACCACACTACCGCGCCTACTCGGACTGGCTGCTGGCGCGTGGCGTCGAGCAACTGCCGGCCAAGAGCGCCGAGGCCGACGCACTGTTCCACCGCTTCGGCATCACCTTCGCGGTATACGGCCAGGCGGAGGGCACCGAGCGGCTGATTCCCTTCGATGTGGTGCCGCGGGTGCTGCCGGCGGCGGAATGGAGCCTGCTGGCGGCGGGGCTGAAGCAGCGCGTCAGCGCGCTGAATGCCTTCATCGCCGATGTCTATGACGGGCAGGACATCCTGCGCGCCGGCCGGATTCCTGCCGAGCAGGTGCTGGGCAACAGCCAGTACCGGCCGGAAGTGGCCGGCATCGCGGTGCCCGGACGCATCTATGCGCACATTGCCGGCATCGATGTGATCCGCGGCGACGACGGGCGCTTCCTGGTGCTGGAAGACAACCTGCGGGTGCCCTCCGGGGTCTCCTACATGCTCGAGAACCGGCGCATGATGATGCGACTGTTCCCCGAACTGTTCGCACGCTGCCAGGTGGCGCCAGTGGAGCACTACCCTGAGGGGTTGCTGGCCAATCTCACCAGTGTGGCTCCGCGCGGTGTGGATCACCCGTCGGTGGTGCTGCTGACGCCAGGTGCCTACAACAGCGCCTACTTCGAGCACGCCTTCCTGGCCCAGCAGATGGGCATCGAGCTGGTGGAAGGCCAGGATCTGTTCGTGCGTGACGAAATAGTCTACATGCGCACCACCCGCGGCCCGCAGCGCGTGGATGTGATTTACCGGCGCATCGACGATGACTTTCTCGACCCGCAGGTGTTTCGCAGCGACTCGACCCTCGGTGTGCCCGGGCTCATGCAGGCTTGCCGCGCCGGCACCGTCACCATCGCCAATGCAGTGGGCACGGGCATCGCCGACGACAAGTCGATCTATCCCTATGTACCGGAGATGATCCGGTTCTATCTGGGGCAGGAGCCGCTGATCGACAACGTGCCCACGCGGGTGCTGCGCAATCCAGATGATCTGGCCTATACGCTGGCGCATCTGGACGAGCTGGTGGTGAAGGAAGTCCATGGCGCCGGTGGCTACGGCATGCTGATCGGGCCCATGGCCACGCGCGAGGAGATCGAGTCCTTCCGCGCCCGTATCCTCGCCAATCCGTCCGGCTACATCGCGCAGCCCACGCTGGCCCTGTCCGTCTGTCCCACGCTGGTACAGGCGGGCCTGGCGCCGCGGCACATCGACCTTCGACCGTTCGTGCTGTCAGGGCGGGAGATCACCATCGTGCCGGGCGGGCTGACCCGCGTGGCCTTGCGCGAAGGTTCGCTGGTGGTCAATTCCTCGCAGGGCGGTGGCACCAAGGACACCTGGGTGCTGGAGCCGGATGGGACCAAGCCCCGGGCGCCGGAGACCGACGATGCTTAGCCGCACTGCCGATCATCTGTACTGGATGGCGCGTTATCTGGAGCGCGCCGAGACGGTGGCGCGCGCGCTGGAGGCCGAGCAGCAGCTGTCGATGCTGCCGCGTCCGGCTGAGGCCGCCATCCGCTCGCGGCGCGCCACGCTGGTCGCGCTTGGAGCGCACGAAGACTACGATGAGCGCTCGCCCGACGCCGCCGACGATGTGCTGGAGTTCCTGGCCTTCGGCCGCGAGTACGCGGGCAGCATCGTCGCCTGCATCTCGCAGGCGCGCGAGAACGCACGCGCCGTGCGCGGCGCGGTGGCCTCCGAGGCGTGGGAGACCATCAATGCCGCCTGGCTTGAGATGCGGGCACTGGAGCGGCGCAAGGGGGTCGAGCGCGCCCGGCTGCTGTTCGAGCTGGTGCGCACGCGTGCCCACACCATCCGCGGCGTGACCGTGGTGGCGATGCTGCGCGACGAGGCGTTCCACTTCATGCGCATGGGTACCTTCCTGGAGCGTGCCGACGGCACGGCGCGCCTGCTGGATGCGCGCAGCGCCAGCGGTGCAGCGGGCGAGCATGGCAGTGATCCGCACGAGTGGACGGTGTTGCTGCGCACCCTGTCGGCGTTCGAAGCCTATCGCCGGCTGTTCCGCGAGGCGGTCACGCCGCAGCGCGTGGCCGAGATGTTCATCCTGCGCCCCGACGTGCCGCGTTCGCTGCGCCGCTGCCTGATCGAAGTGCGCGAGAACCTCCGGGCGGTGAGCAATTCGGCCTCGGCGGAGACCGAGCGACGGGTGGGCTCGCTGCAGGCGCAGTTGCAGTTCGGATTGCCGGCTGAGCTCACCGCAGCGCAGTTGCCGGCGTACCTGACCGACAAGGTGGAGCAGCTGGCGCGCATCGGCGCAGGCATCGCCCGTGACTTTCTGGTGCCAGCCGATCCGCCACCGCCGCGCCCGGTGAAGCCGGTGGCGGAGGGCGCGCAGCAACAGTAGCTTCGGGCGCCGCGCCGATCACGACCGGGCGTCTGGCCTGCCAGGCTGCCACATCGCTGTAATGGCCCGCTGCCAGACTGGCCGGATGTCCGCGCCCACCAGTCGCGTCATCGGGTTGTTTCCCACGCCATTGCTCCACGCCCCGGGAGTGGTCCCCGAACACACCGTCGCGCTGCTGCGCGGGCAATTCCTCGAAGCGGCGCGAAAGGCCAATGGCCGATCAGCCCGGCTTTCGCACACCCAGATCCTCAGGCAGGGTGAGGACCCGCTGCTGAGTGAATTGTCGACCCGCCTTCTGCCGAGTGTGACCGAGTTCGGCGAGCTGATCTTCGGCGAACAGCTTGAATGGTGCATCAAGGAGATGTGGGGCAACGTGCTCCAGGCCGGCGGGCAGCAGTCGCTGCACAATCACGCCAACAGCTTCATATCGGGCGTCGTGTACCTGACGCGCCCCCATAGGGACGCAAGCCTGACCTTCGCGCGCGGAATCGGCCACCCCGGATTCGTGTTCAGCAATGCACACGCTGGCAGTCTCCAGGGCCCATTCAATGCCGACAAATGGATCATGCCTGCGGTGCAACCCGGGGACCTGGTGCTGTTTCCGAGTCACCTGCTGCATGAGGTTCCGCAGAATCCGGGGCCGGATCGCGTGTCGCTGGCATTCAATGCCATTCCCGGGCGGCTGGACGCGTGGGGCTACCAGATATCCCTGCGCCCCTGAGGCCGAGGCCAGTGCTCATGACGATCTGCATCCGCCGCATTCTCATGGCCTGCGCCGCCGCTGTGGCGTTGCACCCGGTGTCCGTTCAGGGCTGCGAGTACTACGCAGAACACTTCATCATCGGGCATCCGTGGTCTGATCCTGCGCCCGCGCAATCGCCCGCGGTACCTGTTTACATGCATTTCGAGCAGATCGAGGCCGATGATCGCTTCATTGGCGCATCAACGCCGGTTGCTGCACGGGTGGAGTTGCGCGGCGCGACCGAACTTCGCCTGCGGTCTGGCAGCGAGGTTGAGCTCGAGGCGGGTCATGCGCATCTGGTGCTGATCGATACGAGCACTGCGCTGCATTTCGGGCGCCAGTATCCACTTGCCCTTGAATTCGAGCGGGCCGGTGTTGTGGAAGTGGAGTTCATTGTCGGCGAGCACTGAGCAGGCTCGTGTCGTCTGCTGGCTGCGCTGGAACGGCGAGTTCATACAACCTTCACGCCTGTGTAACCGGTGGCAGCCAACCTGTGTCCAGCGGCGCTCCGTCGGAGTGCCAGTCCACGACACATGCGGGGAGAGCGGTCAGTGAACAAACAGGTGAATTCGATGCAGACCATTGGTGCCGCGGTTGCGGCGGCCATTGCCGCGACGGCGCTGGTTGCGCCGGCTGGTGCGGCCGAGGGTGATGGGTCGGATGCCGGTCGCTACGTCACGGGCGACTTCCACAACCACAGCCCGTGCTCGGATGGCCAGATCTCGGTGCAGAAGCTGGTGAACAAGTCGGTCGATACCTATGGCCTCGACTGGTTCGTGATGGCCGGCCATGGCGGTGGCGGCACGCGCAACTGCCTGCTGGTGGAGGACGAGACGATCGAGACGCCGCCCAGCAACCCCTATGTCCCGGGCCAGGGGCCGACGACAACCTGGGCCAACAGCATCGGCATCGACAAGGTCAAGGGTGATCGCGCGGCGCAGGGGTTCATGTTCCGCTGGCAGTCGATCCAGGAATTCCAGTACCCGGTGCTGGAGCAGATGGCTGCCATGAAGGGCAAGGCGATCTTCATCGGACTGGAATCCGTGGTCGCAGGTCACGAGCACAGCGACGTTGCGGTGATTGATGGTCAGCTGCCGCAGGGTGGCGGGGGCAACGCCACGGCCATGGCCCAGTGGGAGTACTGCTTCGATCGCGCTGATACCGACACCAGCCGTGGTGGCGGCCAGGGCTGGGACTGCTCGGTGCCCGGCAGTGAATTGAACGCGGATCAGGACCCCACCGCGGCCAAGCTGCGCAACTACAATGGCAAGAACTACGACAGCGGCACGCTGGGGCACCTGAAGACGGTGCAGGGCATCAAGTGGATGGCTGCCTTCCATCCGCGGTCCAGCTACTACATCCCGGCGCACCTGGAACGTGCTGGCGCATTCAATCCCAGCTCCAACCGCGGCTACAACGTCGAGCACTTGCGCGATTTCAACAACGCGGCACCTGACATCGCCTTTGGCTTCGAGGGCGGCCCCGGGCACCAGGCCAGCGGCAGCCGGGGCGGCTACGGCGGTGGCGCGGTCGGTGGCGGCGCCTACGGCGGAGCGGGCTTCTACACCGCACAGGTCGGCGGCGTCTGGGACGCCCTGCTGGGCGAAGGACGCAACTGGTTCATCTTCAACAACTCCGACTATCACAACCGTGGCAGCTTCGGACCGGATGACCCGCGTACGACCAACGACCAGTATCCCGGCGAATACAACAAGACCTACGTGCTGGCGCGTACCGGTGGTGCGCCCCTCAGCCCGCTGGCAATCATCGATGGCATGCGGTCGGGCAATGCCTACTACGTCAACGGCGACCTGATCGACCGCCTGTCCTACGTGGTCTGCGCCATCAACGGCAATCACGTCGGGCCTTCGCAGGGGAATGGCAAGTGGCCTCACGAGGACCAGATCGCCCGTGCGGCTGAGGATGGCGCGGGCTTCTTCAACGAGAACTGCGCCCAGCAGGGCGAAAAGCTGGTGGTGAAGCCGGGTCAGGACCTGCTGGTGTCGGTGGTCCTGCGCGATCCGGAAGGCGCGAACCTCTCGCACTACGCCTTCCCGAACCCCTCGCTGATGCAGGTGGGCATCTCGCAGCCGCTCAACATGCCGGTGCTGGACCACGTGGACCTCATCGGCGGCAAGGTTACCGGCTACGTCGATCCGTCGGACCTGGAGCGTTATGCCGGCCAAATCAACACGCCGGCAGCCACCAACCCGTCGACGGCGGTGCTGGCAACTTTC
>DATKBK010000127.1:0-7268 GCA_035514045.1 Steroidobacteraceae bacterium
TGTGCACCGCTATGCCCGCCAGGGCGTTGGCTTCGCGGACCTGGACGAACGGCAGCGCGGTCTGGCCTACGGCCTGCTCCAGGCCAGCCTGTCGGCCAGGGGACTGAAGCTCACCCGCGACATCATGCGGCTCAATGAAACGCTGGCCGAACTTACCCGGCGGCCCGAGGAGTACGGCGAGTATCTCTACTGGATCACCGTGATGGGTACGCCTTCCGCCACTGAACCCTGGGGCTGGCAACTGGATGGGCACCACCTGGTCATCAACTACTTCGTGCTGGGCGACCAGGTCGTGATGACACCCACCTTCACGGGCTCGGAGCCCGTGTTCGCCGCCAGCGGCAAGTACCAGGGCACCCGCATTCTCGAGGCGCATCGGGACAAAGGCCTGGCGCTGGTCAACGCGCTGGCTACGGCGCAGCGGCAGACGGCCATCCTCGAGCCCACCAAGACCACCAACCGCAATCAGACTGAGCTGTTCAGGGACAATGTGGTCATCCCCTATGCGGGCTTGCCTGGCAGTGCGCTGAACGCGCAGCAGAAGCAGCTGCTCACGGAGCTGATCGCCGAATACGTGGGCAATATGTCCGATGGCCATGCCAGGGTGAAGATGAGCGAGGTGCGCGAGCACCTGGATGCCACGCACTTTGCCTGGATCGGCGGCACGGACCGGGACAGCGCGTTCTACTATCGCGTGCACAGCCCGGTGATCCTGATCGAGCTGGATCACCAGACGCCAGTGGCACTGGCGGGCGAGCGCCTGCCCAGCCGCGATCACATCCACACCGTGGTGCGCACGCCCAATGGCAACGACTACGGCAAGGATCTGCTGCGACAGCACCTGGAGCAGCACCGGCATGAGCCCGGTGATGGGCACGCTCACTGAGCGCGCTGGCGCTCTCAGCCACCGGTGGGCGGGGCGGCCGTCAGGTTTTGTTCTGCAGCTGCCGGCAGGTGCCCTTGTACTTCTCGCCCGCAGTGGTCTGACGGGTCTCGTATTCGCCGGATTGCCGGTCGATGAAGACCTTGATGCCGGTCAGGAAGTTGGTGCTCACGCCATCCCTGCGCTTGATTGAACCCGTGTCGTCGACCCAACCTTCTGCCGGGTCGTAGCTGACGGTAATGGTCTGCTGTTTGCCGGCCGGGCTCGTGCCCTTGCACTCCAGGGTGACAACTTCGGCCAGACCCAGCGCCGGCGCCGCGAGCAGGATCAACCCAAGGGATATGCGTGACATGGACAAGCTCCTCGACCGTTGGCGTGTGAGTGAGCGTAAAGCGTCGGGGATTCCCCCTGTGTGAGCCCGTCCACAATTGAAGGGGTCAGTGCCGGCCGGGTGCGGCAGGCCCCGACCCCGCTTATGTCACCTTCCGCGCAATTCGTCTACCTGGCATCCGAAAAGATGTCCTTTTTGTGGGTGCCACCAGGCACGAACAGGCCTCCGATCACCACGGTCATCAGGGCCACGACGATGGCGTACCAGAGGCCGGCATAGATGTTGCCGCTCTGCGCCGAGATGGCGAAGGCCGTGGCGGGCAGCAGGCCGCCGAACCAGCCGTTGCCGATGTGATAGGGCAGCGACAGCCCGGAGTAGCGGATCCGGGTGGGGAACAGTTCGACCAGCATGGCTGCGATCGGACCATAGACCATGGTCACCAGCAGGATCAGGAAGGTGAGGATGGCGATGATGGTCAGCTTCTGCGCAGAAAAGATGTCGACGAAGTTGCCGGCCTTTGCCACCGTCGTGTTGTCGGCGGCGACCAGCGGATAGCCCGCGGCGGTCAGCGCCGCTGCCACCTGCCGCTCGAAGGTGTCCCTGGCCTCGGCGCCATCGACGGCCGCGTCATAGGCCGTGATCTCGGTGTCGCCGATCCGGATCGTTGCCGGAGTGCCTGCCGCGCCCTCCACCGTGGTCGAATTGACCGAGAATGAGTACAGCTTCGATCTGGCGATGTCGCACGAATTGGTGAACCTGGCGGTGCCGGTGGGATTGAACTGGAACGAACAGTCGGCCGGGTCGACCGTGACCACCACCTCGGTCTGCTGCGCGCCATGCAGCATGGGGTTGGCGGTCTTGGTCAGCAGGCCGAACACCGGGAAGTAGGTCAGTGCCGCGATCAGGCAGCCGGCCAGGATGATGGGCTTGCGCCCGATCCGGTCCGAGAGGCGCCCGAAAAAGATGAACCCGTAGGTGCCCAGGATCAGTGACCAGGCCACGAACACATTGGCCGAGAAGCTGTCGATCTTGATCACGTTCTGCATGAAGAACAGCGCATAGAACTGGCCGGAGTACCAGACCACGGCCTGGCCCGCGGTGAGGCCGAGCAATGCGATCAGGGCGATCCTGCCATTCTTCCAGGTGCCGAAGGCTTCGCGTAGCGGGGCCTTGGAGGCCGCGCCTTCCTCCTTCATCTTCTTGAAGGCGGGGGATTCGTTCATCTGCAGGCGGATGTAGAGCGAGATCAGCAGCAGGAAGATCGAGCCCAGGAACGGAATGCGCCAGCCCCAAGCGTTGAAGGCCTTCATCATCTGCGGGCTGCCGTCGGCCTGCAGCACCACGGCCCCGGCGGCATCCAGCATCGGCTGGTCCGGGTAATTGCCGTTCACGTAGCCCTGCACCGACAGGATGACCACCAGCGAGAGCAGCAGGCCCAGCGTGGCGGTGGTCTGGATGAAAGCGGTGAAATAGCCGCGTTGGTTCTGTGGGGCATGTTCGGCCACGTACACCGCCGCGCCGCCGTATTCGCCGCCGAGCGCAAGTCCCTGCAGCATGCGCAGTGCGATCAGGATGATCGGCGCAGCCACCCCCCAGGCCTGGTAGCCCGGCAGCAGGCCGACCAGGAAGGTGGACAGGCCCATCAGCAGAATGGTGGCGAGGAAGGTGTACTTGCGGCCGATCAGGTCGCCCATCGCGCCGAAGAACAGCGCGCCGAAGGGACGCACGATGAAGCCTGCCGCGAAGGCCAGCAGGGCGAACACGTTGCGGGTGGCTTCGGGGAACGCGGTGAAGAAGTTTGCGCCGATGATCGCGGCCAGCGAGCCGTACAGGTAGAAGTCGTACCACTCGAAGATCGTGCCGGCGGAGGAGGCCAGGATAACTTTTCGTTCCTCACGGGTCATCGGGCGCGAGCGCGCGCTGACATCTGCATTTATTGCCATCGACCAGGATCTCCCAACTGTGCTATTTGTCTTGCGAATGCGCGAGAATGCGCTACTCCGTCAGCTGCAGGTCTTCGATCACTGCTGCCAGGAAACGCACCGCCTCGCCACCAGTCACGCCGCGATGGTCGAAGGTCAGCGACAGCGGAATGCGCCGGTGGGCTTCGATCCGGCCCTCCACCGCCACCACATCGGTGGAAATGCGGCCGGCGCCCAGGATGGCCACCGCGGGCGGCACCACCACCGGGGTTGCATAGCGGCCGGCCATCACGCCGAAATTCGACAGCATGATGGTGAAATCTTTCAGATCGGCGGCCGGCAGGCTGCGGTCGCGTGCGCCGGCTTTCAGGCGATTGACCTCGGCGCGCAGCGCAGGGGCGTCGCGGCTGCCGGCGTCACGGATCACCGGTACCAGCAGTCCGTCGGGGGTATCGACCGCGATGCCCACGTGGATGGGGTGGAACAGGCGGCGCCCCTGGTTGCTGCCATCGAACCAGGCATTGAGGCCGGGTTCGGCCCGGCAGCCGGCGGCGATGGCGCGCAGCAGGCGCACGGTGTAATCGCCGCCATGGCGCCAGCCCTCGATGTCCGCGTCGTCGAACACGGTGCATTCCATGACGTTGTCGCGCGCCAGGGTCATGCTCTGCGCCATCGCACGGCGCAGGCTGCGCAGCACTTCCAGTTCACCCGTGCTGCTGGAGTCGCTGCCGGTGGCGGGACGCATCGCGCTGGTGGCGCGCGGCAGGGCGGCCGCCGTGGGTGCAGCGGCAGGTTGGGCCGCCAGCACGTCATCGAGCGTCACCAGCCCGCTGGCCCCGCTGCCGGCGAGTGCATCGACATCGAGGCCAAGCCGACGGGCCAGTTCACGCGCGGCCGGTACCACCCGGTTGCGGCGGAAGCCGGCGCTGCGGCTGCCGGTTGCGATCTGGCTGCCGAGCACCTCGTCGGTCTCGAGCATGTGGCCGACCACGCCGCCGCGCGTCATGGCGGGGCCAGGTGCGTCGCCAGTGGCGCCATCCGCAGCGTTGATATCCACCAGCGGCGAGCCGGTGGTGACGGTATCGCCCGGCTTGCCATGCAGCGTCAGGATCACGCCCGCCCAGGGAGAGGGTACTTCGACCACTGCCTTGGCGGTTTCCATCGCCACCATCGGCTGGTCGACCGCAACCCTGTCGCCCACGGCTACGTGCCAGCGGACGATCTCGGCCTCCTGCAGTCCCTCGCCCAGATCCGGCAGGTTGAAGCGACGCAGGCCGGTCATGCGGTGAGCGTGCTGCGCACGGCGTCGGCAATGCGCTCGACGCTGGGGATATAGGCGCGTTCCAGCGCGAAGTAGGGCATCACCGTATCGTAGCCGGTCACGCGTTGCACCGGTGCCAGCAGATCGTAGAGAGCCCGTTCGGCGACGGTGGCGGCGATCTCGGCGCCAAGGCCGGCATGGCGTGCCGCCTCGTGCACGATCACCAGCCGGCCGGTGTGCGCGAGGGACTCGAGGATGGTGTCGTGGTCGATTGGCGACAGCGAGGTCAGGTCGATGAGCTCGCAGCTGATGCCTTCGTGGGCCAGCAGTTCGGCCGCCTGGAGCGACTCATGGATCATGGCACCCCAGCTCACCAGCGTGACATCGTCGCCCTCGCGCAGCACCTCGGCCTGGTCCAGTGGCAGGGCGATACCGTCATCCACCACATCCTGCTTCGACATGCGGTAGAGGCGGGTGGGTTCGAGGAAGATCACCGGATCCGGATCGCGGATCGCCGCCAGCAGCAGGCCGTAGGCTCGCGCGGGGGAGGTGGGACACACCACCCGCAGGCCGGCGTGGTGGCACAGCAGCACTTCGAGGCTCTCGGAATGATGTTCGGGCGCGTGGATGCCGCCGCCATGCGGCATGCGGATCACCACCGGGCAGGTCAGGCGCCCGCGGGTGCGGTTGCGCAGGCGCGCCATGTGGTTGGCAATCTGGTCCAGCGCCGGATAGAGGAATCCCATGAACTGGATCTCGGCCACCGGCTTCATTCCCTGCGAGGCCATGCCGATCGACATGCCGGCGATCATGCCCTCGGCCAGGGGCGTGTCCTGCACGCGCAGGCTGCCGAAGCGCTCCTGCAGGCCCACCGTGGCGCGGAACACGCCGCCATTGATGCCCACGTCTTCGCCCAGCACGACCACCTCCGGATCATCCGCCAGGGCGCGGCCCAGCGCGAGGTTGATGCCTTCGACCAGCGTTACCAGGGGCATGCTTGCTCGCGGATGCTCAGTGCCGCGGATCGCCGGCGCCGTAGCGGCGGGCGGTGTCGCGCTGTTCGGCCAGCTGGGCGGGCGGGTGCGCGAACAGGTGTTCGAACATGTGGTCGGTGCCCACGGGGGTGCGATTCTGGTAGCCGTGCACTGCATCGTCGATTTGCGTTGCGCACCCGGCACGCAGCGCGGTCTCGCCCGCTTCATCCCACCAGCCCTGTGATTCGATGAAGGCGCGGGTGCGCAGCAGCGGCTCGAGCTTCCACGCGGCCTCGAGTTCGGCGGCGGGGCGATAGCGGCTGGCGTCATCGGCAGTGGTGTGATCGCTGAGGCGATAGGTGAGCGCCTCGACCACCATCGGGCCGTCGCCGCAGCGCGCACGCGCCAGTGCGTCTTCCATCACCTGGCGCACGCCGATCACATCGTTGCCATCCACTTGCACACCAGGCACGCCATTGCCCAGGCCCTTCTGCGCGAAGGTTTGCGCTGCGGTCTGGGCCGCGGCCGGCACCGAGATCGCCCAGCCATTGTTCACTACCACAAACACCACCGGCAGCTGCTGCGCGCCGGCCAGGTTCACGGCCTCGTGGAAGGCGCCCTGCGAGGTGCCGCCATCGCCGATATAAGCGACCGCACAGCGTGGCTGGCGCCGCATCTTGAAGGCCATGGCGACGCCGGCCGCATGCGGGCACTGCGACCCGATGGGTACGCACCAGGGGAAATCCTCGCGCGGAACGGCGAAATCCGTGCCGCGTTCATCGCCCGCCCAGTAGGTGAGGATCTCGGTCAGCGTCACACCGCGCCACAGCTGGGTGCCGTATTCGCGGTATACGGGGCAGAGCACATCTTCCGGACGCATCGCCGCGCCCACCGCCACGTGGGTTGCCTCGTTGCCGGTGCAGGGCGCGTAGGTGCCGAGCCTGCCAGTGCGCTGCAGGTTGATGGCCTTGGTGTCGAACAGCCGGCACAACACCATCATGCGATACATGGCCAGCATCTGCCCGCGGTGGGCGGCGAATGCCGGCAGCTTGCCTGTGGCGCGGCCGGCACCATCCAGCAGCTGCTCGGAGTCGATCGCAAACTCGGCGACTGTCTTCAACGCGCGAAACTCCCCTTGAGGTCGGGCCGGACGCGTGGCGGCCCGGCGCGTAAAAGTAACCGATTCAGCCCGCCTTGCGCATCTCGACCAGGCGACTGGCGGTGCGTTCGAAGGCGGATGTCAGCCGCTCGCCCCGGTACAGCCCCGCCGGCTCGGCGGCCGCCGATACCACCAGCTTCACGCGCTGGTCGTACAGCTCGTCGATCAATGCAATGAAGCGCCGCGCGGCATCGTCGTTGCCGCCGTCGAACACCGGTACGTTGGCGATGAACACGGTGTGCAGCTGCCGCGCCAACGCGATGTAGTCGTCGGCGGAGCGCGGCCCCTCGCACAGCGCGCTGAACTCGAACCATGCCAGGCGGCCGGCGTGGGCGACGGTGGCGATGGGCCGCTCCTCGACCTGCATGCTGCTGCCGTGGTCGATCGCAGCGGGGCCTGCCAGTCGATCGAACAAGGTACGCAGGCGCTCCGGGGTGGACGGGTCGTGGCTGTCGAGGTAGATCCGGGCCGCGGCCAGTTGCCGCCGGCGGTGGTCCTCGCCGGCGCCAATCTCCACCACATCGAGCAGGCGCTGGAGCAGCGCGATGGTCGGGAGGAAGCGTTCGCGCTGCAGGCCCCCCTCATACAGCCGTGGCGGCGGCGTATTGCCCGTGAGTACCAGCACCACACCGCGCCGGAGCAGGCCGTCAAGCACGCCATGCAGGATCATGGCATCGCCGATGTCCTGCACCATGAACTCGTCCAGGCACCACACCCGCGCCGTGCGCGCCAGTTGCG
>DATKBK010000128.1:0-2363 GCA_035514045.1 Steroidobacteraceae bacterium
TGTTGTTCCACTGCTGCGCCCAGATGTTGCCGAACAGGTGCGCGGGCACGGGCTTGCCGGCCGGCACCTTCGAGGCGCCGTATTCCTCGGCCAGCTGGTTGCGCGCATAGCAGTGCAATCCGTCATACAGCGGCTTGACCTGGCCCCACAGATGCTCCACCTCCTGCACGAATTCAGTCGGGGGCATGTCGTAGCCGGAGCGCCACATCGCGCCCAGGTCCGCGTAGTCCAGTTCCTTCGCACCCTCGTTGGCCAGCTCGACGAAGCGCACGTAGTCGGTGCGCATCGGGTGGCTGATGGTGTGCCAGCCGTCCCAGGCCGCCAGCAGCTCATCGAAGTTGCGGCTTTCGGCCATGGTCTCGGTCACGGCATCGATGTTGTGGCAGACCTCCTTGTCGCCTTGCATTTCGCAGTACTTGCCCTCGCCATAGGTGGCCTCTAGCTTGGCGGCCAGCGCCGCCAGTTCGGCGCGCTTGGCGGCATCGTTCGGCGCCGGCGCGGCCACGCCCCGGCGCAGCAGCAGCAGCGTGCGAGCCGTGGTCTCGTCCAGCTCCAGCCCGTCAAAGCGGCGCGATTCCTCCACCGCCTGGCTGAAGCGCGCCAGGAATCGTTCGTTGGCACGCGCGTTGAGCAGTTGCGTGTCGGGGGTGATGTAGGTGGCCTGCACCCAGCCGGCTGCGGCGAGTTCGTCGCCCAGCGCACGGAAGTCCTTGTTGAGCTGTTCGACGAATGCCGCGGCTTCTGCGGGCGTTGCGGCGGGCTTCGCGCCGCCGCAGGCGGTGGTCAGCAGGGCCAGCAGCAGTGGCAGGGTGCAGTACAGGGAACGGGTAGCGGCCATGTCTTGTCTCCTGGCGGCGCCCAGCCGCCCCATGGTTCGGGAACAGGTAGAATTTAACCGGTTTTGCAGTCCCTTGCGGGTTGCGTGCGGGCCGGTTCCCGGGGCCGCCCATCATGAAGAAGCCGTAAAGGGCCGTTGGCCCGCCGTGCCGGTAGGATAATTGCGCATGCACCTGCTGCTGATCGAAGACGATGCCGAAGCCGCGAAGTACCTCGCCCGTGCACTGAGCGAGAGTGGCTACGCGGTGGAGGTCGCAGCCGACGGCCGGGTGGGCCGCGAACGCGCCCTGGGGGGCGATCACCAGCTGATCATCGCCGACCGCAACCTGCCGCATGTCGATGGCCTGGCCATCGTGCAGGCGCTGCGCACGGGTGGGCGCAGCGTGCCGGTGCTGATCCTGTCGGCGCTGGGTTCGGTGGATGACCGCATCGAGGGCCTGCGCGCCGGCGGCGACGACTACCTCATCAAGCCCTTTGCCTTCGAGGAACTGCTGGCGCGCATCGAGGCGTTGCTGCGGCGAGGCCAGGGGGCCACTGTGCTGACGCGCCTGAAAGTGGCGGATCTGGAGCTCGACCTGCTCGCCCGCACGGTCACGCGCGGTGGCAAGCGCATCGATCTCACCGCCAAGGAGTTCCAGCTGCTGGAGTACCTGATGCGCCGACAGGGCCAGGTGGTCACGCGCAGCATGTTGCTCGAGGGTGTGTGGGACCTGCACTTCGATCCGCAGACCAACATCATCGACGTGCACATGAGCCGGCTGCGCGCGGCCGTGGACCGCGATTTCCCGCGGGCACTGATCCACACCATGCGCGGCGCCGGTTACGTGCTGCGCGAATGAATCCGCGCTCCTGGCTGCGCTCCTCTGCCGCGCGACTCACCTTTACCTATGGCGTGAGCGTGCTGCTGCTGGTGGTGGCACTACAGGGAACAGTTTGGCTGCTGACGCGCAACGCGCTGGAGCGCGAGGTGCAACGCGTGATGGACGCCGAGCTCGAGAAGCTGGAGCAGGACTACACCAAAGGCGGCCTGGGCGAACTGGTGTGGGTGCTGAACTCCCGCGCCGACAGCTGGGGCCGCACCGGCGCCGTATACCTGCTCACCGATGCCAGCATGATGCGGATGGCCGGCAATCTGCAGGCCTGGCCGCGAGATGTCGCGCCCCGCCATGATTCGAAGGTGCGCTTCCGCATCGCCGCGGCCGGTGATCTGACCACCCATCCTGTGCGTGCGCACCTGATTATGGTCGCCGGCGGCAACTGGCTGCTGGTGGGCACCGACACCAGCGAGATGGAACGGGCGCTGCGCCGCTTCGGTTGGGCCAGCATCTGGGGCGTGCTGGCCATTTCGCTGCTGATCGTGGTGCTGGGTCGCTGGTACGCGGCGCAGAGCGCACGTCGGGTGCGCGAATTCTCGGCCACCTGCGATGCCATCGTGCACAACGACCTGTCGCGCCGGCTCGACATCCGTGGCACCGGCGACGAGTTCGACCTGCTGGGCCGGACGGTCAACGACATGCTTGGTCGCC
>DATKBK010000129.1:0-39864 GCA_035514045.1 Steroidobacteraceae bacterium
CCGGCCGCGGAAGGCGCCGTCCGCACGGTGGTGGTGAGATTCGATGACAGCAGGTATTTGCCGCCTGACAATCCTCACCAGCTGCGTGAGGCCTTCGAGCAGTTCTGCGAGAAGGCACAGGCCATCGGCAATCCCCACGAACAGGCATTCTTCACGATGGCGTTCATTCCGTACCTGCAACCGTTTCAGGACGGCAACAAGCGCACCTCCAGGCTGGGAATGAATATCCCGCTGGTGAAAGCCTCGCTGGCCCCATTCTCGTTCGCCGACATCATGCGGCGCGACTACATGCTTGGTCTGCTGGCGTTCTACGAGCGGGGGCGGCACCAGATTCTGGCGGACGCTTTCGTGCAGGCATATGGAAAATCGGCCAGCAGGTACGCCGAACTGGTCATGCACATCAACGCCGGCGGATTGCTTGGGAGCCTGGCCCACTGAGATATTCAATTTGGGGTTAAATCAGTGCCCGTCTCCGTCCGCATGCAGCCGCTGCTCGAAAAGGAACTGGAACTTGCCGCGAGGCGCCAGGGCGTGACCAAGTCGCAATTCATCATTTCGGCGGTGGAGCGCGCCTTGGGGCGCAAGGACCCGGGGATGCTCTATCACAGAGGGAGGGAAGAAGCGGCGCGCTACAGCATGGGCGAAGGCGTACCCGAGGATGACCTTCCCGGGCACAAATTTCCTTTGCGCAAGACCCTGCGCGCGGGGCACCAGCGGCAGCAGGATGAATACGCCGCCTGGCTGGCGCGCGCTTCGGGCGTTGCGCGGATACTGACGCTCGACGTTCGTGACTTCTCGCGCTACCGCCTGCCAGACGGGCGGGCTTTCGAGATCCTGTGACTACCGCCTTATCAACGCCGGAATCATCTTCTTCGGCGACGCCGCCGAGGCTGATGGCCGCGATCCACCTGGTGCGCCGGCGCTACGGGAGGAAGGCCGTCGACTGAGCGGCGCGACATGCGGTGGAGATTGTCGTCCGTCTTTCCAGACGAACCCGACACATTGCCGTGTCCCCGCCAGTCCCGCGGCGGGGCAGGCTTGCGACTGATGCCCGGCCAGCGGCGAAATTAACCAACTTGCCATATTTAACCTACTAGGTTAGAGTTGTGATGGAAAAAGGAACGGTGCATTGCAAGCTGCCGGTGGTGAAGGCGTTGATCGAGGCCGGCCAGGTCAAGGCGACCTTCTCCGCGCTTTCCGGCGGTGCCGCCCCGGGGTCTGGATTTCGACGGCATGATCAATGTTGTCATGTCGCTAACGCCGCAGGAGTCGTGTCCTTCAAGGAGCCGTGAACATGCGATGCCCAATTTGCGCAGCGGCCGAACTGGTGCATGACACCCGCGACCTGCCGTACACCTACAAGGGCGAAACGACCGCCATCCCGGCTGTAGCTGGCGACTACTGCCCCGCCTGCGGTGAATGCGTGCTCGATGCCGCAGGGTCCGCGCGCGTGAGCGCGGCCATGCGGGAATTCAATCGGCAGGTCAACGCCAGCAGCGTCGATCCCGGCTTCATCGCCAGCGTGCGCAAGAAGCTGGCGCTGGACCAGCGCGAAGCGGCGGAGATTTTCGGCGGCGGCGTCAATGCGTTTTCGCGCTACGAGAACGGCAAGACCAGACCGCCGCTGGCGCTGGTGAAGCTGCTCAAGGTGCTGGACCGCCACCCTGAATTACTGGACGAGGTCAGGGCGGTGTAGCCGTCCGCCTGCACCAGCGCACGGATGCCCAGGCCCACCCGGGCGCCGACTGCAATTGTCACCGCCTGTTTCCGGGTAATGCGGGCACATAGCCGGCCCCGAAAGACCGGCCGTGGTGTGCAGACTGGCGTGCATGCCCTCGCAGCAGCACGAAGCCCTCCTGGAGCTGTTCCGCAACCGTCTCACGCTGGCGCCGGAGCTGCTGCGTGATGCCTTGCACGTAACGCTGCCAGCGCATACCGCAGTCCGTATCGAATCGGCGGACCTTACGCAAGTGCAGCCCACAGAGTACCGCGCCGATCTGGTGCTGCTGCTGGTGGGCGACAGGCCAGTACTGGGCATCATCGTAGAGGTGCAGCTCGCCCCTGATCCGCGCAAGGACTATGTCTGGCCAGTGTACGTGGACCCGTCGTACTTGGTCCTTCCAGCGTGCCGGTGGTGACCAGCGAGGAAGAAGCCAGAGCCGCGCCCGAGCTTGCGGTGCTCTCCGCCTTGGCGCACGGCAGGGACGCCGACACCGAACGGTCCGCCCGGATCGCTGCTGCGGCGCAAAGCGCCAGCCGCGATCTCGACGAAGAGCGCTCAGCGCTATACTACGATCTCGTGCAGCAAGCACTCAGCGAGGCCGCCCGCAGGGCGTTGAACGACATGGCTATCGCCAACTATGAATACCAGAGCGAATTCGCCCGGCGTTACTTCGCGCAGGGGATGGCCGAGGGCAAGGCCGAAGGCAAAGCCGAGGGCAAAGCAGATCTGCTCGCCCGTCAACTGGCCAGGCGTTTCGGCCCGTTGCCGGATGCGGCGCTCGCACGCCTTGCCGGAGCTTCCGTCGTCGAGCTCGATACCATCGGCGAGCGACTGCTGACCGTTCCCAGCCTGCACGAAGCGCTGGGCGACCTGGGCTGACGATCCTGGACCGACACGGGGTCCTGCTCGCCTGCAAGGGCTGGGAGGCTGAGCAGCAAGGCGCCACACGCGCGGCCTGAGCCCCACCCCCAATCTGCGAGCCTTGTCACGCATCTGGCGGGGTCGCCATGCGACCATCCGAGGACCGATTTGACAGTTGCGCCCCGGCGCACCTCCACTAGACTTTGACATATCCGCAACAGGGAAGGGCCGGCGCGAGCACATGAGCGAGACTGCAACCATACCTACCCTTCGCGGCGGCGGAGGCGCCGGCGGCCTTTCGGGCCTGCCGCAGCGGCTGGTGCAGGACGGCGTCATCTCCGAAGACGACGCCCGCCGCGCGCTGGCCGCGGCCAAGGACAAGCGCTCGCACTTTGTCAACCAGCTGATCGGTGCCGGCTCTGCCAGTGCCCGCGACATCGCCGTGGCCGCCTCGGTGGAGTTCGGCGTACCGCTGTTCGACCTGGACTCGCTGGCGCTCGACCTGGACACCACCCGGCTGGTGTCCGAGAAGCTGCTGGCCAAGCACCGCGTGCTGCCCATGTTCCGCCGCGGCAAGCGGCTTTATCTGGCGGTGTCCGACCCCACCGACCTGCACGCCATCGACGAGATCAAGTTCCAGACCAGCATGGGCGTGGATGCCATCGTGGTCGAGGACGACAAGCTGCAGAAGCTGGTCGACAAGGCCATCGAGGGCGCCGAGTCCACGGCGATGCCGGATTTCGGCGACGACGAGGGCGTGGACCTCGACGGCCTCGAGGTCACCGGCGGCGACGATCCCGAGGGCGACAGCGTTACCCGCGACGACGTGGAAGACGCGCCCATCGTCCGCTACGTCAACAAGCTGCTGCTCGAGGCCATCCGCAAAGGCGCCTCGGATGTTCATTTCGAACCGTATGAGAAGACCTTCCGGGTGCGCTACCGCCTGGATGGCATCCTGAAGGAAGTCGCGCAGCCGCCGGTGCAATTGGCCGGCAAACTCGCCGCGCGCCTGAAGGTCATGAGCCGGCTGGATATTGCCGAGCGCCGCGTACCGCAGGACGGTCGCATCAAGATGCGGCTTTCAAAGACCCGCGCCATCGACTTCCGCGTCAGCACCTGCCCCACGCTGTTCGGCGAGAAGGTGGTGATGCGTATTCTGGACCCCAGTTCGGCGATGATGGGCATCGACGCGCTGGGCTACGAGCCGTTCCAGAAAGACCTGTACATGAAATACCTTGCGAAACCGCAGGGCATGATCCTGGTGACCGGCCCCACGGGGTCGGGCAAGACGGTGTCGCTGTATACCGGACTGCACATCCTCAACAAGGCCGACACCAATATCTCCACGGCCGAGGATCCCTGCGAAATCAACCTGCCGGGCGTCAATCAGGTCAATGTGAACAACAAGGTTGGCCTCACGTTTGCCTCGGCGCTGCGCGCCTTCCTGCGCCAGGATCCTGATGTGGTGATGGTGGGAGAAATCCGCGACCTTGAGACGGCCGAGATCGCGATCAAGGCCGCCCAGACCGGTCACCTGGTGCTCTCCACCCTGCACACCAACGATGCGCCGCAGACCCTGACCCGGCTGGTGGACATGGGCGTGAAACCCTATGCCATCGCCACCTCGGTGAGCCTGATCATCGCGCAACGCCTGGCGCGCAAGTTGTGCGTCAACTGCAAGACGCAGATGGACGTGCCGCGCGAGGCGCTGCTGAAGGAAGGCTTCGATGAAGATCAGGTCGCCAAGGGCATGCAGCTGTTCGGTCCGCGCGGATGCCAGAACTGCACCGACGGCTACAAGGGACGCCTTGGCATCTACCAGGTGATGCCGGTGACCGAAGAGATCGGCCGCATCATCATGACCGGCGGCAACGCCCTGGACATCGGCGACGCCGCTCGCAGGAACGGCGTGTGGGACCTGCGACGGGCGGGCCTGGCCAAGGTCGCGGCGGGGCTCACCAGCCTCGAAGAAATCAACAGCGTGACGATCGATTAAGGACTTCCCATGGCGCAATCCTCCTCTGCCATCCGCCAGATCAAGCGTGACACCCCCTTCCTCTGGGAAGGCAAGGACAAGCGCGGCAAGCCCGTCAAGGGCAAGACCCTGGCCAAGGACGAGAACGCCCTGCGTGGCCTGCTGCGCCAGCAGGGCGTGGCGCCCAGCCGCATCAAGAAACAGCGGGTGCGTACCGGCGGCAAGGTCAAGCCCGCGGATATCTCGGTGTTCGCCCGCCAGCTGGCAACGATGATGGCCGCCGGCATTCCGCTGGTGCAGTCCTTCGACATCGTCGGCGCCGGCCACGAGAACCCGGCGATGCAGAAGCTGATCCTGGACATCAAGGCCGACGTGGAAGGCGGCATGGCGTTGCACGAGGCGCTGGGCAAGCGGCCGCTGTATTTCGACGACCTGTTCGTGAACCTGGTCGAGGCCGGCGAACAGGCAGGCGCGCTCGAGACCCTGCTCGACAAGATCGCCACCTACAAGGAAAAGACCGAGGCGCTCAAGGCCAAGGTGAAGAAGGCGCTGATCTATCCGGCCGCGGTGCTGGCCGTGGCCGTGATCGTCACCATCATCCTGCTGATCTTCGTGATCCCGCAGTTCGAGGAACTGTTCAAGGGGTTTGGCGCCGACCTGCCGGCGTTCACGCAGATGGTCGTTAGCATGTCGAAGTTCGTCCAGACCAAGGGCATCTTCCTGGCCATGGTGGTGGTGGGCGCGGTATTTGCGTTCTCCTACTTTTACAAACGCTCGCGCAAGATGCGCGAGATGCTCGACCGGATGACGCTCAAGGTACCCGTCATTGGCCCGATCATGCACAAGGCGGCGATTGCCCGCTTTTCGCGCACGCTGTCGACCATGTTCGCGGCCGGCGTGCCGCTGGTCGAAGCGATGGATTCCGTGGCCGGCGCCACCGGCAACATCGTGTACGAGAATGCCACGATGGCCATCCGCGACGAGGTGGCCACCGGCACGCGCCTGCAGCGCGCCATGGAGAACACCGGCCTGTTCCCCAACATGGTGATCCAGATGATCGCGGTGGGTGAGGAATCCGGCGCGCTCGACGAGATGTCGGGCAAGGTGGCGACCTTTTACGAGGCCGAGGTGGACAACGCAGTGGACTCGATGTCGAGCCTGCTCGAGCCGATGATCATGGCCATCCTGGGCGTGCTGGTGGGCGGCCTGGTCATCGCCATGTACCTGCCCATCTTCAAGCTGGGCGCGGTGGTGTAAGCCACCCGCCTGCAAGCCAAAGCCGCCTCGCCCGCGTGATCGACCTGCTGTCCGCCTCGGCGCCGCTGTTTGCCGGCGTGGTGTTCCTGCTGGGGCTGCTGGTCGGCAGCTTCCTGAACGTGGTGATCCACCGTCTGCCGGTGATGCTGGAGCGCGCCTGGCGGCGCGAGTGCCTGGCGCTGGATGGCAAGGAACCACCAGCCGAAGCGCCCTACAACCTGGTGGTGCCGCGCTCGGCCTGCACCTCCTGCCAGGCGCCCATCGGCGCGCTGCAGAACATCCCCGTGCTCAGCTGGCTGCTGCTCGGCGGCCGCTGCCGCAGCTGCAAGGCGCGGATCAGCGCACGCTATCCGCTGGTGGAGCTGTTTACCGCGGTGCTGTCGGCGGCGGTGGCGTGGAAGTTCGGCTTCGGCTGGACCGCCGCTGCAGCGCTGGTGCTGACGTGGTTCCTGGTGGCGCTGGCCTGCATCGACATCGACACCCAGCTGCTGCCCGACAACCTCACCCTGCCACTGCTCTGGCTGGGCCTGCTGGTTGCGCTGCTGCTGCCGTACCACACCGGCGCGCGGCTGCCGGTGGATCTGTCCGACGCGGTGATCGGCGCAATGGCCGGCTATCTCGCGTTATGGTCTATGTATCACCTGTTCCGCCTGCTCACCGGCAAGGAGGGCTTTGGCTACGGCGACTTCAAGCTGCTGGCGGCGCTGGGCGCCTGGCTGGGCTGGCAGATGCTGCTGCTCATTGTGGTCGGCGCAGCCAGCGTGGGCGCAGTGGTGGGCATCGCCGCCATCGTGTTCAAGGGGCGCGACAAGAGCGTGCCGGTGGCCTTCGGGCCCTACCTCGCCGCGGCAGGCTGGCTGGCGCTGATGTGCGGGCCGGAGCTTGTCGGCGCGTATTTCGGTCTTTACGCTCCGCGCTGAAGGAGCATCCCGACCATCATGGCACCCAGGCGGTCGCACACGCCGCGCAGCGTTGCGCGCATTGCACTCACCGGCGGCATCGCCAGCGGCAAGAGCACCGTGGCCAGGCTGTTCACGCTGCTGGGCGCAAAGCTCATCGACACCGACCAGATCGCCCGCGACGTCGTGGCGCCGCCATCGCCCGTGCTCGAAGGCATTGCCGCGCACTTCGGGTCCAGGGTGCTTGGGCCCGACGGTCAGCTTGATCGCGCCCGCCTGCGCCGCATCGTGTTCGAGGACGACGCGGCGCGCCGCGACCTTGCGGCCATCACCCATCCGGCCATCCTGGCCGAAGTGGCGCGCCAGTGCGCACAGGCCGGCGGGCCGTACCAGCTGGTGGCCATCCCGTTGCTGGTGGAGACCGGCACAGCGGGCGACTACGACCGGGTGCTGCTGGTGGATGCGAGTCCGGCCACGCAGCTGGCCCGGCTGATGCTGCGCGACGGGCTGACCGAGGCTGCTGCCACACGCATGCTGGCGGCGCAGGCCACGCCTGAATCACGCCGCGCCGTGGCCCACGACATCATCGACAACGACGGCGATCTGGCCCGGCTCACACCGCAGGTGGAGGCGCTGCACCGGCGCTATCTGCAGCTGCACGCGGCCTGAGCGGGGCGCCGCCGGTCACGCGGTCGCCCTGCGGCGACATCGCATGCCTTACGCCGGGCGCCCGGTTTATGCAAAATAGCCGGATGACCCAGCAGCAGGCGGTCGCCGAGCGGCCCGCCAATACCTCGACCAGCGGCACGGCGTCGCTGATCTTCGAGCAGCCGCTCAACGAGCGGATGCGTACCTACCTGCGCCTCGACTATCTCTACAACCAGGCGCTCTATCACAACGAGAAGGCCAGCCAGTGGGGCAGCCGCGCGGCGGTTTCGAGCCTGATTGACATCCTCGCCATCACCACCCGCAGCGATGTGCGCGCCGACGTAATGAAGGAGATCGAGCGCCATCTGGTGCAGCTGGATGGGTTCGCCAACAAACCCGGCGTTGACGGTGCCCGGCTGCGCGCCCTGACCAACAACCTGACCCGGCTGCGCGGCTCGCTGTCGGCGGCGGGCAATACCTGGCTGCAGCCGCTGCGCGAGTCGGAGTTCCTCGCCGCCATCAAACACCGCAGCGCCATTCCGGGCGGCACCTGCGAGTTCGACCTGCCCGACTACTTCTTCTGGCTCAACCAGGATGCCGCCAGCCGCACCCAGGCCTTCAACGAATGGCTGGCGCTGATGCGGCCGCTGTGCGATGCCGTGGCCGAGGTGCTGTGGCTGACGCGCCAGAATGGCCGCGCCCGCGATGAAGTGGCCATGGGCGGCAGCTTCGCGATCAACTTCGATCGCGACACGCCGCTGCAGCTGCTGCGCATCTTCCTGCCGTCCGGGGCCGGGCTGTATCCAGAGATCAGCGGCAGCCATCATCGCTGCAGCGTGCGATTCCTGCGCTGGAACGGCCTTGCCACGCGGCCCTCGCAGGCCGACGAGGACGTGCCCTTCCAGCTCATCACCTGCTGAGGGCTACAGCTTGATGCGCCCGCCGCCGGGAATGCCGCCGCCCATACCGGCGCCGCCCACGTCCGGCACCACGATGCGCGACTGCGCCTCGCGGCGATACTCACGGGCCTCTTCGATGGCCTGATTGAGGGCTTCCTGCACCGCCTGCGGAAATTTGGCGATTGCCTCTTCGAGGCTGGCGGCCTCGATCTCGAATCCCAGCGGCAGCACGCCGCCCGGGGTCAGCAACTGCGTCTGGCCGCTGAACAGCAGCGGTCGCGCGGGGTCGGGTTCGCCACTGGCCAGCACCGGTCGCAGGCGGCGGATGCTGCCGGCGGCGCGATCGGTGTAGACGTCCTCCTGATAGAGGTTGGCCACGTCGAACTGGATATCAGGCATCTGGGGATCGGTGCTCATGGGGGTAGTGTAACCGCCAGCAGCGCCTGCCGCAGGGGCCCGATCATGGGCAGATCGGCTTCGAGCAGGCCGCAATCGTTAAGCTCGGCGGGCGCCGTCCAGCGCAGCGCCTGGCCGTCCAGGCCAGCCGGCTCGCCATCGAAGGCGGTGACCAGCCACAGCAGGATCTGCACGCTGCGTTCGGGATAGTCATGCGCGAACGTGCCCAGCGGAATGAGCGTGCGCGCCGTGACGCCCAGCTCCTCGCGCAGCTCGCGCACCAGCGCGGCCTCGCCGGTTTCATCCGGCTCGATCTTGCCCCCGGGGAACTCCCAGCACCCAGCCCGCCATTTGCCTGGCGGGCGCTGCGCAATCAGCAGCTCAGGCCCCGCCGCTCCACTGCGCGCCAGCGCGGCCGCTACTACCCGGACAGGCTGCCGTGGCACTGCTTGAATTTCTTCCCCGAGCCGCAGGGGCAGGGCTCGTTGCGGCCCACCTTGCGGTCGCCACGCACGAACGGTGCCTGGTGTGTCGGCAGCGCTGCGCCGCCACCGGGAAATCTGGCGGGTCCCGCCGGCATGGGCAATTCGGCAGGGGCAGCTTCGGGCGCCTCCAGCGCCGAGACTTCTTCATGCTGCGTCTGCAGCGCCCGCATCAGTCGCTCGCGCTGCTCGGCCTCTTCGCGCTCGATCTGCGCCTGGTCGCGCACCTCGATGCGCGACAGCACCGAGGCAGTCTCGTGCTTGACCCGATCGAGCATGCTGGAGAACAGCTGAAAGGCCTCGCGCTTGAACTCGAAGCGGTAATCCTTCTGCGCGTAGCCACGCAGGTGAATGCCCTGGCGCAGGTAGTCCATCGCGGCCAGGTGTTCACGCCAGTGCTGGTCGAGGTTGCGCAGCACGATCTCGCGCTCGATCTGGCGCATCAGCGGCGCGCCGAAGCGGCCCTCTTTCTCTGCGTACTGGGCATCCACTGCCGCCAGCACCTTGGCCCGGAAGCTGTTGGCGTCGAGCTCGGCGTCTTCGGCCACCCAGGCCTTCGGGTCCATGACGGTGTTGAAATCGCGCTTTACCGCCTCGGTCATCTCGTCGAGCGACCAGTCCGAGGGTCCGGACTGCGTCGGCGCGAACTGGTCGATCAGCGCATTGAGCGCATCCTGGCGCATGCCGGCCACGGCATTCGAAAGATCAGTGGCGCCCAGGATGCCGGTGCGCTGCTCATAGACCACCTTGCGCTGGTCATTGGCCACGTCATCGAACATCAGCAGCTGCTTCCTGATGTCGAAGTTGTGGGCCTCGACCTTGCGCTGCGCCTTCTCGATCTGGCGCGTGAGCATGTTCGATTCGATCACTTCGCCCTGCTTCATGCCGGCGAACTGCAGCAGGCGCTTGGTGCGGTTCGGATCGCCGAAGATGCGCATCAGCGTGTCTTCCATCGACAGGTAGAAGCGGGTCGAGCCCGGATCTCCCTGGCGGCCCGAGCGGCCGCGCAGCTGGTTGTCGATGCGGCGTGACTCATGCCGCTCGGTGCCGATGATGTGCAGGCCGCCGGCGGCGAGCACCTCGTTGTGGCGCTGCTGCCAGGCGGCCTTGAGCTCGGCGCGGCGCGCGTCATCGACGGCCTCGCCGGCGGCGACCAGGTCGGCGATCTCGGCCTCGAAATTGCCGCCGAGCTGGATGTCGGTGCCGCGGCCGGCCATGTTGGTGGCAATGGTCACCGCGCCCGGCTGGCCGGCCTGGGCAACGATATGTGCCTCGCGCTCATGCTGCTTGGCGTTGAGCACTTCGTGCGCGATGCCTTCCTTGGTCAGCCGGCCGGCGATCAGCTCCGAGCTTTCGATGGAGGTGGTGCCAACCAGCGCCGGCTGCCGGCGCGAGGCGCAGTCGCGGATGTCCTCGATGATGGCCGTGAACTTGTCTTCCTGGGTCAAATGCACCAGGTCAGGCATGTCCTTGCGGATCATCGGCCGGTGGGTGGGGATCACGGCCACTTCGAGGCCGTAGATCTGCATGAACTCGGGTGCTTCGGTGTCGGCCGTGCCGGTCATGCCCGACAGCTTGCGGTACATGCGGAAGTAGTTCTGGAAGGTGATCGAGGCCACCGTCTGGTTCTCTTCGCGAACCCGCACGCCTTCCTTGGCCTCGACGGCCTGGTGCAGGCCGTCTGACCAGCGGCGGCCCGGCATGGTGCGGCCGGTGAACTCGTCGACGATCACCACCTCGCCGTTGCGCACGATGTATTCCACGTCGCGCTTGTAGATGGCATGCGCGCGCAGGGCGGCATTCAGGTGGTGCATCATGCGGATGTTGGTGGCGTCGTAGAGGCTCTCGCCCTCGCGCAACAGGCCGTTCTGCGTCAGCAACTCCTCGACATGCTCATGACCGGTCTCGGTGATGTGCACCTGGCGGGCCTTCAGGTCGACCGAAAAGTCGCCGGGACCGTCGGTCTCCTTCTGCAGCACCAGCTGCGGCACCAGCTTGTTGATGGTGAGGTAGAGCTCGGTGCTCTCTTCGGCGGGGCCGGAGATGATCAGCGGCGTGCGCGCCTCGTCGATGAGGATGGAGTCCACCTCGTCGACGATGGCGTACACCTGGCCGCGCTGCACGCGGTCCTCGAGCCGGTAGGCGAGGTTGTCGCGCAGGTAGTCGAAGCCGAATTCGTTGTTGGTGCCGTAGGTGATGTCGCAGGCGTAGGCGGCGCGCTTCTCCTCGGAAGTCTGGCCGTTGCGGATCACGCCCACGGTCAGGCCCAGGAAGCGGAACACCGGCCCCATCCAGTCCGAGTCGCGCTGCGCGAGGTACTCGTTGACCGTGACCACATGCAGGCCTTCGCCAGGCAGCGCGTTCAGATACGCCGGCAAGGTGGCAACCAGGGTCTTGCCCTCGCCGGTGCGCATCTCGGCGATCTTGCCCTGGTGCAGGGTCATGCCGCCGATCAGCTGCACATCGAAGTGACGCATGCCCAGCGTGCGGCGCGCGGCCTCGCGCACCACCGCAAAGGCTTCCGGCACCAGCTCATCGAGCGGGGTGCCGGCCTTGAGTCGCTCGCGGAACTCTACTGTCCTGGCCCCGAGCGCCTCGTCGGAGAGCGCCTGCTGGGCTTCCTCGAATTTGCCGGCCTGGGTTGCCAGGGACCGATAGCCGCGCACGATACGTTCGCTGCGGCTGCCAAAAACGCGCGTAAGAATCTGGAGCACTGGCCCTTGGAACCTCTTGAGGGATAGGCGGCAACCGCAAGCAACATGATGCCGTCAGGTAGGGTTTCAACCCCGCGCGCGGCCAATCGCGCATTTTACGACAGTTGCGCCGCCAGGCGGGGCGGTCTTGTTCTAGGGGTTGATGAACTTCAGGGGGTTCACGTGCCGGCCGTCCTGCAGCACTTCGAAGTGCACATGCGGACCGGTGGAACGGCCGGTTGAGCCCATCAGCGCAATCGGCTGGCCGCGGCTCACCCGATCGCCGGCCGCCACCAGCGCGCTCTGGTTGTGCGCGTAGCGGGTGACGTACTGGCCATGCGTGATCTCTACCAGGTTGCCATAGCCGGCAACCTTCGCGACGCGGGTGACCACGCCTTCGGCCACCGCCAGCACCTCGGAGCCCGCGGCACCAGCGAAGTCGATGCCACGGTGCTGGGCAGCATGACCCTCGAAAGGATCCGGACGCGAACCGAAGGAAGATGAAATGTAGCCGGCAGCGACTGGTCGACCCTCGGGTCGGACAGCGGCATGCAGGCTGCGCGACAGGATCACGTTCTCGAGCGCCAGCAGCTGGGAATCACGCTGTTCAAGCCGCCGCTCCATGTCGTCGAGCAGGCGGGTGAGATCGGGAATGTGGGCAGTGCCCGGGCGCGCGCCAGCACCCTCGTCGGGACCGCCGAGCGCTGGCTGGGCATCGAAATTGAACTCGCCGCTGGTGATCTTGGCCATCTCGGTCAGGCGCTTGCCCAGCGCATCGAGCCGGATGACATGGGCCGACAGCTCACCCATGCGGGTGGACATGGCGTCGACCCGATCCTGAACCTGCTGCCGCAGCAGTCCCAGCTCAGCCAGCTGTGGCCGGGTCTCCAGGCCAGCGGACCCAAAGCGCATGCCCAGCGCAAAACTGCCGCCCAGGACTCCCAAAGTAATGACCCCCGCCACCGCCATGACAGCCGGATGCGTGAGGCGCAGGTGATGAGCCTCGCCCCGCCTGCGGGAGAAAAAGATCAGGTTCATTTAGGCTTGGGGTCCGGACACTTGCAAACAATATGCCCAAGAAGCCTCGCCGAGACAACCCGGTACGACGGGAATTGCGGACAGTTCACACTGCCGGCGCGGGCGCGGCGGCCCTGTTGCAGCGCATGACGCGGCGGGCGCAGGTGGTGTTGCCCGGGTCGCGGCAGGCGCAGGGCGAGCCCGTTTCCTGGCTGTCCCGCCTGCGCGAGCGGCTGCCGGAAGAGCAGCAGGCGCATGTCACCGAGGTGCTTGAGAAAGCCGGGGAGCTGGTGCTGTTCGCCGATTCGGCCGCCTGGGCCGGGCGTATCCGGCTGTCGCTGCCGGCGCTGGCCGAGGTGTCTGCCGGACGGCGGATTACGGTGCGGCTGATGCCGCAGCGTCGCGAACGGCCATGATTAACGGGGTATTGTATCACTGAGGGATCAATAGGACTCCTCGTCGTACTCCTCCTGTTCATAGGCCTCGGCCCCAAGCTGCGCGTAGGCAATGGGCGCCTCGGCGGAAGAAGCGAAGCTCACCAGCTCCCAGGCGTCGGCACGCGCCAGCAGTTCGCGCAGCAGCCGGTTGTTGAGGCCGTGGCCTGACTTGTAACCACTGAACGCGCCGATGATGCCGTGGCCCAGCAGATAGAGGTCGCCGATGGCATCGAGGATCTTGTGCTTCACGAACTCATCGCGGTAGCGCAGGCCCTCCTCGTTCATGATGCCGGCGTCATCGAGCACGATGGCATTGTCGAGGGTGCCGCCCAGGGCCAGGTTGTGGCGCCGCAGCGCCTCGATATCGCGCATGAACCCGAAGGTGCGCGCGCGGGCCACCTCTTTCAGATAGGTGACTGAAGAAAAATCCATCGTGGCCACGGTCTGGCCGCTGCGCAGCAGGGGGTGGTCGAAGTCGATCTCGAAATTGACGCGGAAGCCCTCGTGCGGATCAAAGCGCGCCCACTTGTCGCCATCGCGCACCTCCACGCTGTGCAGGATGCGCATGAAACGCTTCGGACGGTCCTGCTCGACGAAGCCGGCCGACTGCAGCAGGAACACGAACGGCGCGGCGCTGCCATCCATGATGGGCACCTCGGCGGCGCTGACTTCGACGATGGCATTGTCCACGCCCAGCCCGGCAAAGGCGGACATCAGATGCTCGATGGTGGAGACGCGCGCACCCTCGACCGCCAGTACCGTGCCGAGCCGCGTCTCGCCCACCAGGGCGGCACGCGCGGGAATATCTATCGGCGGATCAAGGTCGCCGCGCCGGAACACGATGCCCGTGTCCGGTGGCGCCGGTTGCAGCGTCATGGAGATGCGTGCACCGCTGTGCAACCCCACGCCCGAGGCGCCGATAGGGGTCTTCAGCGTGCGTTGCGCGAACATGTCGAACCGGTGGGAACCACGGTAGCCGGTGAGGGACGGCTACCGTAGCACACCGCCCGCTCAGTCCGCCTGACGGCGCAGGAAGGCCGGAATATCCAGCAGCTGCTCGCCGACCGGCGCCGCACTCACACCATCACCCACGGCACGGGCGAAGCGCTGCACGGCGGGCTTCTCGAAGCCGGTGTAGTCGGCCGCTGGAACGGGCGCCAACGCCGGACCCGCCTGACGGCGCTGCGGCATCCGCGCGGCACCACCGCCACTGTCACGCGACTGCATCTGTTCGCGCTGCTGCGGCTCGCGGTACGGCGTGGCGAATCCTTCATTGCGGTTGCGATGCTGGGCCGAGCGGTTGAGGCCGGTGGCCACCACCGTCACCCGCAGCTCATCCGACATCTCCGGATCGATCACGGTGCCCACCACCACGGTGGCATCGTCGGAGGCGAACTGCTTGACGATGCTGCCCACTTCCTGGAACTCGCCGATCGACAGGTCCATGCCGGCCGTGACATTCACCAGGATGCCATGCGCATCGGCCAGGTCCACATGCTCCAGCAGCGGCGAGGACACCGCGGCCTCAGCGGCGGCGCGCGCGCGCTCGGCGCCACGGCCACTGCCGCTGCCCATCATCGCCATGCCGGTCTCGCTCATCACGGTGCGCACGTCGGCGAAGTCCACGTTGATCAGGCCCGGACGGGTGATCAGCTCGGCGATGCCCTGCACCGCACCCTGCAGCACCTGGTTGGCAGAGCGAAAGGCATCGAGCAGCGTGGTCGTACCGCCCAGCACCGTCAGCAGCTTCTGGTTCGGGATGGTGATCAGCGAGTCGACGTACTTCGACAGCTCGCAGATGCCGGTGTCGGCAGCGCGGTGACGCTTGCCGCCTTCCATGTCGAACGGGCGCGTGACCACCGCCACCGTCAGGATGCCCAGCTCCTTGGCCAGCTGCGCCACTACCGGCGCCGCGCCGGTGCCGGTGCCGCCACCCATGCCGGCGGTGATGAACAGCATGTCGGCACCGTGGATCAGCTCGATCAGCCGCTCCCGGTCTTCCAGTGCGGCCGCGCGGCCGACTTCGGGGTTGGCGCCAGCGCCCAGGCCCTTGGTGATGTCGCTGCCGATCTGCAGCGAGGTCTTGATCTTCGAGTGCTTGAGCGCCTGCGCATCGGTGTTGATGCACATGAACTCCACGCCCTCGATCCCGGAAGCCACCATGTGGGCCACGGCGTTACCGCCGCCGCCACCCACGCCGATGACCTTGATTACAGCATTCTGGCTGTAGGCATCCATTACTTCAAACATGGCTGTCTTTGCTCCTCACTATGAACAACGGGTGAATCAGAAATTGCCCTTGAACCACGATTTCATGCGCTCCAACATTCCCTGCATGTCCCCCGGCAGTACGCGCACCTTGCCCTGCCCCTGCGCGTTCTCCCGCGCATGCAGCAACAGCCCCACGGCGGTTGAATAGATCGGGTTGCTGACCACTTCGGCCAGTCCCTTCACCTGGTGCTGCGGCAGGCCCAGCCGCACCGGCATATGGAAAATTTCCTCGGCCAGGTCGATGGCCCCTTCCATGCGCGCACTGCCACCGGTAAGCACCACGCCGGCGGCGATGGTTTCCTCGAAGCCGCTGCGGCGCAGTTCGTCGCGCACCAGGCCGAACAGTTCCTCGTAGCGCGGCTCCACCACTTCGGCCAGCGTCTGGCGCGCCAGCCGTCGGGCCGGGCGATCGCCCACGCTCGGCACCTCGATGCTCTCGTCGCTGTTCGCCAGCTGCGACAGCGCGCAGGCGTAGCGCACCTTGATGTCCTCGGCGTAGTGCGTGGGCGTACGCATCGACACGGCGATATCGTTGGTCACCTGGTCGCCGGCGATGGGGATCACCGCGGTGTGCTGGATGGCACCGTCGGAGAACACCGCGATGTCGGTGGTGCCGCCGCCAATGTCGACCAGGCACACGCCCAGCTCCTTCTCGTCCTCGGTGAGCACGGCGTGACTGGAGGCCAGCTGCTCGAGCACCACGTCCTCGACGGTGAGGCCGCAGCGCTGCACGCACTTGATGATGTTCTGCGCGGCGCTGTCGGCGCCGGTGACGATATGCACCTTGGCTTCCAGGCGCACGCCGGACATGCCGATCGGATCGCGGATGCCCTCCTGGCCATCGATGATGTATTCCTGCGGCAGCACGTGCAGGATCCGCTGGTCGGCCGGAATGGCCACCGCCTTGGCCGCGTCGATCACGTGCTGCACGTCCACTTCGGTCACCTCGCGGTCGCGGATGCCGACGATCCCATGCGAATTGAGGCTGCGCACGTGGCTGCCCGCGATGCCGGCGTACACGGCGTGGATCTCGCAGCCGGCCATCAGCTCCGCCTCCTCCACCGCGCGCTGGATCGACTGCACGGTCGACTCGATGTTCACCACCACGCCCTTCTTCAGGCCGCGTGATGGATGCGAGCCCAGGCCCACCACCTCGATGCTGCCGTCGGCGCCGATCTCGCCCACCAGGGCCACGACTTTCGAGGTGCCGATGTCCAGGCCGACGATCAGCGGCCGGTCACTGCGCTTAGCCACGTCTTGCTCCTCCCGCACCCGCCCGCCAGCCGACCGCAAAACCGTTGGCGTAGCGCAGATCCACATAGGCAATTTCGACCGCCCGCGCGGCCACGATGCGCGCCGCTGCGCGCATGAAGCGCTCGAAGCGCTCGTCGATGTGCTCGCGTCCCAGCCGCAGCGTCACGCCGTTGTCGAGGGTCAGCTCCCAGGCGCCACGTGCGTCCAGCGTCAGGCGCGTCAGGCGCATGCCGGCCTCGGTGAGGCGCGGCGCGGCGGCCAGATAGCGTTCAGTCATCAGTCCCTGCTGGCCATCCGGACCCACCAGCTCCGCAAGCTCAGGCGGCACGTGGCGCGAGTCGTGCACGAACACCTCGCCGCGCAGGTTGACCAGTCCGCCCTCGCCCCAGCGCGCCACCGGCGCCTGCTCCACCACCTGCACCGTGAGCGCGCGCGGCCAGCTGCGCGCAACGCTGGCGCGGTCCACCCAGGGAATCTGCTCCACGGCGTGCGCAATCTGTGCCAGATCGACACTCACCATGCCTTCATCTGCTACCGCGGCACGCACGGCCTTCTCCACCTCGAGCGGCTGCACGCGCTGGAAGCGACCGGAAATCGCCACGCGCTCCACCGGCTTGTCCAGGGACAGTCGCAGCAGGAACAAGGCGCCGGCCAGCGTCAAAACCACCGCCGCCGCGGGCGCCAGGCGGCGCATGGTCTGCAGCCTGTTGCGCAACCACGGCCGCGACTGCTCGCGGCGGCGATTGCGGGTGGCGGTCTTGCCGCGGCGCAGGCTCATGTGCGCGCTCCCTGCAACTCACGCACGAAGCTGGTTTCCAGCACCTGCCAGCACAGTTCATCAAAGTCGATGCCGGCAGCATGGGCGGCCATGGGCACCAGGCTGTGATCGGTCATGCCGGGCACGGTGTTCAATTCCAGCAGCAGCGGGCGGCCGGCATGGTCGGCCATGAAGTCCACCCGGCCCCAGCCTTCGGCGCCCACCGCATCGAATGCTGCCAGCGCCAGGCTTGCCATGTGCGCCTCGGCCTGCGCCGACAGGCCCGCCGGGCAGTGGTACCTGGTGTCGTTGCGCAGGTACTTGGCCTCGTAGTCATAGAATGCATTGGCGGTCTCGATGCGGATCGCCGGCAGCACGCGCCGGTGCAGCACCGCCACCGTGTACTCGGCGCCCTCGAGCCACTTCTCGGCGAACACCACGTCATCGACGGCGGCGGCGGCGTCGAACGCCGGCTGCATCTGCGCGGCGGTGGTCACCTTGCTCATGCCCACACTGGAACCTTGGCTGGCCGGCTTCACGATCAGCGGCAGGCCGAGCCGTTCGAGCGCGGGGCCGCAGTCGGCCGCGGTGCGCAGCACCACTGATTCGGCACTCATCACGCCCACCGCCGCGGCCAGCCGCTTGGTGCGCAATTTGTCCATTGCCAGCGCCGAACCCATCACACCGCTGCCGGTGTAGGGCAGGCCAAGCACCTCAAGCGCGCCCTGCGTGCTGCCATCCTCACCGCCGGGACCGTGCAGCACGATGCAGGCGCGCGCGAAGCCGCGTGCTGGCAGTTCGTGCAGGGGCTCGTCGGGCGGATCGACCCCGATGGCGTCGACGCCGCGCCGCTGCAGTGCTGCCAGCACCGCGCGGCCGGAGATCAGCGAGATTTCCCGCTCGGCGGAGTTGCCGCCAAAAAGCACGGCGACCTTGCCGAATTCCCTGGCATCGGTGATGCGGCGCAGCCGGGTGCGATCGTGCGACAGCTTCATCGGGGTGCTTCCCCGACTATCCGGCACTCCGGAACCAGCCGGCGACCATGCTGCCGCTCGACTTCGCTCTGCACCTGGTCGATCAGCATTTCGATATCGCTGGCGCTGGCTGCGCCTTCATTGATGATGAAATTGGCGTGCCTGGCCGACACCACGGCCCCACCGATGCGATGACCCTTGAGGCCCGCCGCTTCGATGAGTCGCGCCGCGTGATCGCCGGGCGGGTTGGTGAACACCGATCCGCAGCTCCACTCGCCGATGGGCTGCGTCTGGCGGCGCCGTTCCAGCAGCGCGCGGGTGTCCGGTTCGGAAGAAGCCCCCGCGAAGCTGAACTGCGCGGCGAGGAACCACTCTTCCACTGCCGGCGGCTCGATGTGGCGGTAACTGAATCGATACTCGGCGGCGGCGCGCTGGCGCACTTCACCGTGCCGGTCGATGGTCTCGACGCCCTCCACCTGCGGCCAGGTCTCACCGCCGAAGGCGCCCGCATTCATCGCCAGCGCACCACCCACCGTGCCTGGAATGCCGGTGAAGAACTCGGCCGGTCCCAGGTTCCAGCGCGCGCAGGCACGCGCCAGCTTCGCGCAGGGCACGCCGGCCTCGGCATGGACGCCGCGCTCGCCGCGACGCTCCAGTTGATTGAGCGCCTCGCGGGTGGCGATCACCACACCGCGCACACCGCCGTCGCGGACCAGCAGGTTGCTGCCCAGTCCCAGCCAAAGCAGCGGTACATCCGGAGGCAGCTGCTGCAGGAACGCGATCAGATCCGTGCGGCTTTCGGGCATGAAGAAGATGTCGGCCGGACCGCCGACATGCCACGACGTGTGGCGCGACAACGGTTCGCCGCGACGGATGCGCGAGCCGAACTCTGGCGGCGGCGTGAAGCTCATCGCGTACCTTCCGCGCCGCGCAGCGCCGCCAGGCGCGGCGCCAGCTCATGCGCCGCCGCGCTGATGCTGCCGGCACCCATCATCGCGATGACATCGCCGGGACGGATGATGCCGGCCAGTGCCAATGCGATCTGCTCGACCTCGGGCACGAACACCGGCTCGACCATGCCGCGGCTGCGCACCGCGCGGCAGATGGCGCGGCCGTCCGCGCCCTCGATGGGCGCTTCACCAGCCGCATAGACTTCGGTGACCAGCAATGTGTGGGCACCGGCCAGCACGCGCGCGAAATCATCCATCAGGTCACGGGTGCGCGAAAACCGATGCGGCTGGAACACCAGCACGATGCGACGCTCGCCGTAGGCCTGGCGCAGCGCATCGAGCGTGGCGGCGATCTCGGTGGGGTGGTGGCCGTAATCGTCGACCACGGTGATATCCCCGCCGGCCAGCGGCAGCTCGCCAACCACCTGGAGGCGGCGATCGATGCCCTGGAAGCCGGACAGCCCGCGCTGGATGGCTGCGTCATCTACCCCCAGGTCGGTGGCCACGGCAATCGCCGCCAGCGAGTTGAGCACATTGTGCAGGCCAGGCAGGTTCACGGTGACTTCCAGCATCACCTGACCCTTGCGCTGCACGGTGAAGCTGGTGCGATGCGCCTCGCGCCGGATGTCCACCGCACGGATGTCGGCAGCCTCGCCAAACCCGTATGCCACGATGGGGCGGCCGACTTCGGGCATCAGCTTCGCCAGCTCCGGATCATCGGCGCACAGCACGGCCAGGCCGTGGAATGGCAGGTTGTGCAGGAATGCCAGAAAACTCTGGCGCAGCTTCTGGAAATCCCCGCCATGCGTGCCGAGGTGGTCATGGTCAATGTTGGTGACCACCGCCATCATCGGTTGCAGGTGCAGGAACGAGGCATCGCTCTCGTCGGCCTCGGCCACCAGGAAGCGGCCCGTGCCCAGCCGCGCGTTGCTGTCGGCGCTCTTGAGCCGGCCGCCGATCACGAAGGTGGGGTCCTCGCCGCCCTCGGCCAGCACGCTGGCCACCAGGCTGGTAGTGGTGGTCTTGCCATGGGTGCCGGCCACGGCAATGGAGAAGCGGAAGCGCATCAATTCGCCCAGCATCTCGGCGCGCGGCACCACCGGGATGCGCGCCTCCAGTGCGGCGGCCACTTCAGGGTTGTCGCGGTCGATGGCGGTGGAGACCACCACCACGTCGCTGCCCAGGATATGCGCTGCGTCATGGCCGGCGAATACGCGCGCCCCCAGCTGCACCAGCCGACGCGTGACTGCGTTGGGACGGATGTCCGAGCCCTGCACCGCGTAGCCCTGGTTGATCAGCACCTCGGCGATGCCGCCCATGCCGCTGCCACCGATGCCGACGAAATGCACGGTGTTGATGCGGCGCATGCTGTCGGAATAGCGACGGCGCTTGACGGCTGCGGCAGTCGTGTTCATGCGCGCACCTCCGCCGCGAGGCAGGCATCCAGCAGCAGCTGTGCCGCATCGGGCAGCGCCGCGCCGCGCGCCGCGGCTGCCAGCTGCAGCAGGCCGGCGCGGCCATTCGCGCACAGCGCGGACAGCGTGGCCGCCAGATGCTCGGCCGACAGCTCGGCATCGCCGATCAGGCGGGCCGCGCCGGCCTCGACCAGATAGCGCGCGTTGTGGGTCTGGTGATCATCCACCGCGTGCGGATAGGGCACGAGGATGGCGCCGGCACCAGCTGCAGCCAGCTCGGCGATGGTCAGCGCACCGGCCCTGCATACCACCAGGTCCGCCCAGCCCAGCGCCGCGGCCATGTCGGTGATGAACGGGGTCACGTCGCCCTCGATGCGCACGGCGGCGTAGGCCTGGCGCGCCAGGTCGATCTGCTTCTCGCCGGCCTGGTGGCGCACTGCAAAGCGTGGCGCACCGGCCGCGCCAGTCAGCTGCGCCAGCGCCTGCGGCACCACTTCATTGAGACGGCGTGCACCGAGGCTGCCGCCCATCACCAGCAGACGCAGCGGTCCTTCGCGACCGGCAAAGCGCAGTGCAGGTTCGGGCAGGCGGACAATTTCCGCGCGCACGGGATTGCCGATCAGGCGCACGCGGCGGCGCCCGGCAAGCGCGGCGGGAAACGCGGTGAGTACCTCGCGTGCCAGGGGCGCCAGGCACCGGTTGGTGAGGCCGGCGATGGCATTCTGTTCGTGCACGATCAGCGGCCGGCGACACAGCCAGGCGGCAAGGCCGCCCGGTCCGGTAACGAATCCGCCCAGGCCCACCACCACGCCGGGACGGTGCCGGCGCATGACGCGCAGCGCCTGCCACAATGCACGCAGCAGGTTGAATGGCGCGGCCAGCAGCGTCAGCATGCCCTTGCCACGCAGGCCGCCGACGCTGAGCCATTCGATCGCAAAGCCCTCGGCCGGCACCACGCGTGCCTCCAGCCCGCGCTGCGTGCCCAGCCAGATCACCTGGCGCGAACGCTCGCGCAGCAGCCGCGCCAGCGCCAGCGCCGGAAACACGTGCCCGCCAGTGCCGCCGGCCATGATGATCACAGGCTGGCTCATGCGCCCGCCTGCAGCATGGTGTCGCGGCGCGTGCCCACGCTGGCCGCGCCGCGCGCGCGGCTCGCCGCTTCGTGATGCACGCGCAGCACGATGCCCACCCACAGCAGCGCCACCAGCAGACTGCTGCGGCCATAGCTCATGAACGGCAGCGTCAGACCCTTGGTGGGCAGCACACTCATGTTCACGCCAATGTTGATCAGCGACTGCAGCCCCACCCACAGGCCGAAGGCGGCGGCTAGACACGCCTGGAATCGCAGCCCCTCGCCGGCGGCAAGATTGGCGATGTAGAGCGCGCGCCAGGTCAATGCAAGGAACAGCGCGAGCGTGACCAGCACGCCGATCAGGCCCAACTCTTCGGCCAGCACTGCAAACAGGAAATCGGTGTGGGCCTCAGGCAGATAGAACAGCTTCTGCACGCTCTCGCCCAGGCCGACGCCAAACCACTCGCCGCGACCGATGGCGATCAGCGACTGCACGGGTTGGTAGCCGCAATTGTCGGCCTGGGCCCAGGGATTGAGAAAACACTTGAGCCGCTCAAGCCGATAGTCGGCCGACACCAGCAATGCCGTGAACCCCGCCACCGCAACGGTCACGCAGAACAGCACCCAGCGCAGCCGCGCACCCGCCAGGAACAGCAGGCCGAAGACAGTGGCGAACAGCACCGCGGCGGCGCCGAAATCCGGTTCCCACAGCAGCAGCGCACAGAACCCGAAGGTGACGCCCAGGGGCAACGCCAGCCCGCCGAGGCTGGTGGTCAGTTCCTTCTCGCGCCGCACCGCGTAGGCCGCCACCCAGCACAGCACCAGCAACCGGGCGACTTCCGATGCCTGCAAACTGAAGCCGGCGAGGCGGATCCAGCGGCGGCTGCCGTTGACCTCGTGACCCACTCCCGGCACCAGCACCACCATCAGCAGCACCGCGGCCGCCACCAGCATCAGATTGGCGTATTTGAAGTACAGGGAAGTCGGCACCAGTGCCGCCAGCGCCGCCAGCAGCGCGCCCCCCGCGGCAATCACCAGTTGGCCCTTCAGATAGAACAGGAAGTCGCCGGTGTCCTGTGCGGCTTTGGAGACCGAGGCCGAGGCCAGCATCACCAGTCCCAGCAGCAGGATGGCGAGCACAATGCCCAGCAGCACCGTGTCGAGCGCGTAGCCGTGGCCGCGCTGTGCACTCATGCCGCCAACCTCCCCACGGCCGCGGCGAATACTTCACCGCGCTCGGCGTAGTCGCGGAACATGTCGAGGCTGGCGCAGGCCGGCGACAGCAGCACCGTGTCGCCCGGCCGCGCGGCGCGCGCGGCGGCCAGCACGGCCTGCTCCAGCGTGGCGCAGCGCTCAGCAGGACACGCGCCGGCCAGCGCCGCCTCGATGCGCGCGGCATCGCGGCCGATAGTGAACACCCGCCGCACCTTGCCCGCGAAGGCCGCGGCCAGCGGCGAGAAGTCCTGGTTCTTGCCATCGCCGCCGGCAATCAGCAGCAACGGACCACGGAATCCGCCCACCGCGGCCAGCGTCGCGCCAACATTGGTGCCCTTGGAATCATTCACGAAGCGCACGCCGGCCACCTCGCGTACGAAGGTGGCGCGATGCGGCAGCCCGGCGAAATCGCGCAGCGCCGCCAGCATGGCGCTGCGCGCCAGACCCAGCGCCTCGCCCATCGCCAGCGCGGCCAGCGCATTGGTGGCATTGTGGCCGCCGACGATTTTCAGCTCGTCCATGGCCACCAGCTGCTCGCCGCGGCGGCACAGCCAGTCACGACCGCCTGCGGCCCGCAGAAAATAGTCGGCGCCGCTGGCGGCATCGAGCGCGAACCCCAGCGTGCGCTGGCCGGGTCGGGCCATCGAGGCGACCCGCGCATCGTCCAGGTTGAGCACGGCGGTGTCGCAGCGATCGAAGATGCGCGCCTTCGCAGCGGCATAGGTTTCGATGTCCGCGTAGCGATCCATGTGATCGGGGGTGACATTGAGCACGGTGGCGGTGGCGAGCCGCAGCGTGTGGGTGGTCTCCAGCTGGTAGCTGGACAGCTCCAGCACATACAGCGCCGCGCCGCCACCCTGCAGCAGATCCAGCGCCGGCGGCGACAGGTTGCCGCCAGCCCGCGCTGCGATGCCGGCGCGCGTGGCCATCTGGGCCACCAGCGTGGTGACCGTGCTCTTGCCGTTGGTGCCGGTGACGGCGGCCACCGGCGCCGCACCGCTGCGCGCGAACAGTTCGATGTCGCCGATCACTTCGACGCCCTGCGCCCGCGCGGCGACAAAGAACGGATCGTGCTGCGGCAGGCCGGGCGAGGCCACCACCATCGCGGCATCAGCCAGCAGCGCCTGATCGAGCCCACCGGTGACCAGCTGCAGGCCGGGACCCGCGGCGCGCAGGGCGGCGAGCTCCGGCGGATTGTCGCGGGTATCGATGCCGGTGACGTGCCAGCCGCGCGCCATCAGGTGGCGGATTGCCGACTGACCCGTCTTGCCCAGACCCGCCACGACTGCGCGCTGCGCCATCAACGCACCTTCAGGGTCGCAAGACCCATCAGCACCAGCAGCAGGGTGATGATCCAGAAACGCACGATCACCTTCGGTTCGGCCCAGCCCTTGAGTTCGAAGTGATGGTGGATCGGCGCCATGCGGAAGATGCGCTTGCCGGTCAGCTTGAAAGAGGCCACCTGCAGGATCACCGAGGCGGTCTCGAGCACGAAGATGCCGCCCATCAGCAGCACCACGATTTCCTGGCGCACGATCACGGCCACCGTACCCAGCGCGCCGCCGAGCGCCAGCGCGCCCACGTCGCCCATGAACACCTGCGCCGGATAGGTGTTGAACCACAGGAAACCCAGCCCTGCGCCGGCCATCGCACCACAGAAGATCGCCACCTCGCCGGTGCCTGGCAGTGCGGGTATGGAAAGGTATGCGGCGTAAATGGCGTTGCCGCTGGCCCAGGCGAACACGCCCAGCGCGCTGGCCACCATCACGCAGGGCATGATGGCCAGGCCATCGAGCCCGTCGGTGAGATTCACCGCATTGCTCATGCCGACGATCATCAGGTAGGTCAGCACCACGAACGCCGCCATGCCCATGGGCAGCGCGATATCCTTGAAGAACGGCACGAAGAAGCTGATTTCGGCCTGCGTCTTCGCCGTGTACCACAGCGCCAGCGCCGCGCCCAGGCCCGCCACTGACAGCCACAGGTACTTCCAGCGTGGTGACAGGCCCTTCGAGTTGCGCACCACCAGCTTCAGGTAATCATCGTAGAAGCCGACCAGGCCGCAGGTGAGCAGCACGCCGACCACGATCCACACATAGCGGTTGGTCAGGTCGGCCCACAGCAGGGTCGCGATCGTGATCGCCACGATGATCAGCGCGCCACCCATGGTGGGTGTGCCGGCCTTCGTCAAGTGTGACTTCGGACCGTCGTCGCGCACCTGTTGCCCCACCTGGTAGCGCGACAGCCAGCGGATCATGCCCGGCCCGATGACCCAGGAGATCACCAGCGCCGACATGACCGCCAGGATGGTGCGCAGGGTCAGGTACTGGAAGACGTTGAAGAACGACTCCGTGCCCGCAAACTGCTGCGTGAGCCAGTACAGCATCTTCAGTGTGCCTCTGCGAACTGGCGGCCGGTCAATTGCGCCACTACGCGTTCCAGCCGGTTGGCGCGGGAGCCTTTCACCAGCAGCGTCACGCCATCGCTGAGCTCGGCCTCCACGGCACGGGCCAGCGCCTCGGTGTCCGGAAACCAGCTCGCACCGGTGCCGAAGGCCTCCACGGCCAGCGTGCTCAGGATGCCGGTGGCAAACAGGCGGCGCACGCCCCGCGCCCGCGCGTACTCGCCGATCTCCACATGCGAGGCGCGCGCGTGGTCGCCCAGCTCGCCCATGTCGCCCATCACGAACCAGTGCTCACCGGGCTGCGCCGTGAGCACATCGATGCCGGCCCGCATCGAACTGGGATTGGCGTTGTAGGAATCATCCAGCAGCCGCGCGCCCTGCCTCGTGCGCGCCGGCTGCAGCCGGCCTCCAACCGGTTGCATGGCCGCAAGTCCGGTGGCCACATCGTCGAGCGAAGCGCCAGCAGCAACGGCCGCCGCGGCCGCGGCCAGTGCGTTGCGCACATTGTGTCGGCCGCCGAGGCTGATGGTCACCGCGCGCTCACCCTGTGGCGCCTGCAACGTGAAGGAAGTGCGAAAGCCCGCGTCGCTGAGCTGCTGTTCGACCTGCACGGCGCGGTAATCGGCCGGCGCGTCGATGCCGAAGGTGCTGACAGCGGCCCGGGTCATGCCGCGCCACAGTCCGGCATAGGCATCATCGGCATTGATGACGGCCACCGCCGCAGATGCCAGCCCCGCGACCATCTCGCCTTCTGCGCGGGCCACGCCATCAAGGTCGCCGAAACCTTCCAGGTGCTCGGCGCCGGCGTTGGTGATCAGCCCGACCGTCGGCCGCACGATCTCCACCAGCGCCGCCACCTCGCCGGGATGATTGGCGCCAATCTCGATCACCGCGCTGTGCTCGACGCCGGTGAGGCGCAGCAGCGTCAGTGGCACGCCGATGTGATTGTTGAGATTGCCCTGCGTGGCCAGGCACTGGCCGCTTTGCGCAAGGATGGCGGCAGTCATGCCCTTTACGGTGGTCTTGCCATTGCTGCCGGCAACGCCAACCACGGGGGCCGCAAACTGCGCGCGCCAGCCGCCGGCCGCGCGCGTCAGTGCGCGCTGCCCGTCCTGAACCTCGATCACCGGCAACGGCGGATTGCTGACCGGACGATCGATCACCGCGGCCACCGCACCGGCCGCCGCCGCGGCAGACAGGAACTGGTTGCCATCGAACCGCTCGCCGCGCAGCGCGAAATAAAGCTGCCCGGCACTGAGCGTGCGCGTGTCGCTGTTCACGGCAGTCCAGCTGCGATCCTCGCCTTCGTAGCGGCCACCGCACAATTCTGCGAAGTGCTGCACTGTGCGCTTCATGCGGCACCAGCCTGTGCTTCGCGCACCACCTGACGGTCACTGAACGGGCGTGCCTGGCCGCCCGCGAGCTGGTACTCCTCGTGACCCTTGCCGGCAATCAGTACCACATCGCCAGCTCGCGCATCGTGCAGCGCGCGCAGGATCGCGGCGCGACGGTCGCGGATCACGGCGTGGGGCCGGTCGCCCAGTCCGGCCCTGATGTCGGCGATGATGGCATCGCCATCCTCGCCACGCGGGTTGTCGTCGGTGAGGAAGATGGCGTCGGCACGACGCGCCGCCACCGCGGCCATGGCCGGACGCTTGCCTCGGTCGCGCTCACCGCCGCAGCCGAACACCACCACCAGGTTTCCGGCGCAGTGACGGCGCAGTACGGTCAGTGCCTTGTCGAGTGCATCGGGACTGTGCGCATAGTCCACCACCGCCGTGGCGGCACCGTCGCGCGCGAAGGTCTCGAGCCGGCCGGGAGGCGCGGCGAGATCCTGCACGGCTGCGGCCGCCGCTGCGGGCGCAACCCCGCTGCCCAGCAGCACGGCCAGCACGGCCAGCACGTTGTCGACATTGAACTCGCCGAGCAGGCGCGTGGCGATGCGCACCCGCCCGAAGCTTGCGTCCAGGTTGAACGCAGTACCCTGCGCGCCATACTCGATCTCGCGCGCGAACAGGTATGGGCCCTCACCCGCCGCGCGCCGCGCGCTGCGGCTGCAGGCGATGCGGCCCGCGACGTCGGCGCGAGCGGCCAGTGCCGCACCGAACTCATCGTCGGTGTTGAACACGCGCAGCCGCACATCGGGGCGTTCGAACAGGCTGGCCTTGGCCGCACCGTAAGCGGCCATGTCGCCATGGAAATCCAGATGATCGCGCGTCAGGTTGGTGAACACGGCCGCATTGAAATGCACGGCCTGCACGCGACCCTGCGCCAGACCGTGCGAGGAAACCTCCATCGCCACCGCGCGCGCGCCGCGGGCACGGAAGTGCGCCAGCTGGCGCTGCGCTGTCACCGCATCGGGAGTGGTCATCTCGCCTGCTGCCAGCGCGCCGTCGAAGGCGCTGCCCAGCGTGCCCAGATAGGCGGCGGGCCTGCCGCAGGCGCTGAACGCCCGGGCCAGCAGCCAGGCGCAGGTGGTCTTGCCGTTGGTGCCGGTGACGCCGATCACGTCCAGTGCGCGCGACGGCGCGGCAAAGAAGCGATCCGCCAGTTCACTGGCATGCGCCGTGAGCTGCGGCACCTCGGCCAGCACGATGGCCGGATCGAGCACCGGCGGCCGGATCACGCCATCGGGTTCCCACAGGATCGCCACCGCCCCGCGTTGGGCCACCTCCGCGGCGAATTCAAGCCCATGGCGGCGCGCACCACGGCAAGCAAGAAAGGCACTGCCGGCCCGCACCTGACGCGAATCCAGCGTCAGGTCCGCCAGCTGCACATCGCGCGCCACCGGCGCGATACCCCGCAGCAGGCCGGCCAGCGTGACGGTGCCTGGCGTGCTCAACGGTTCACCATGGTCGCCACGCCGGTCAGCGGATCGACCTGGCGGTCCAGTTCAACATCGGGCGCCACGCCCATCAGCCGCAGCGCGCCACCGATCACCGCCGAGAACACGGGGGCAGCAACCTCGCCGCCGTAGTACTGCCGGGATCGCGGGTCATCGATCACCACCACTGCTGCCAGCCGCGGATTGCTTGCCGGCGCCAGCCCGCCGAACACTGCCGTGTATCGGTCTTCGTTGTAACCCCGCTCGCCGGGCTTGGTCTTCCAGGAAGTGCCCGTCTTGCCGGCGACGCGGTAGCCCGGAATGGCGGCGCGCGAGCCGGTACCATCGTTCACTGCAGCTTCCAGCAGCGAGATCAGCGTACGCGCATTGCGCTCGCCCATCGCGCGCGTGCCAGGCACCTGCGCGTCGACCCGCAGCAGCGACACCGGTCGCGCCACCCCCAGCGACCCCAGGGTGGCGTAGGCCTGCGCCAGCTGCAGCGGCGTGACCGCCAGGCTGTAGCCGCGCGACAGCGACGACACCGTGACCCAGCGCCAGTTGGCGTAATTGGTCAGCGAGCCGGCCGATTCACCAGGAAACTGGCTGGCCGTGACATGACCGAAACCAAATCGCGTCAATGTGGCCCAGAGTTGCTGGTACTCCAGCTCCTTGGCGATCTTGGCCATCCCGACGTTCGAGGACTTTGACAGCACGCCCGCCAGATCGAGCAGACCCAGCGGATGCTCGTCGTTCACTTCGACGCCACCGAACTCAAACGACCCCGTGCCGGTATCGATCAGGCTTGCGCCGTCGAAGCGGCCCGACTCCAGCGCTGCTGCGATCACGAAAGGCTTGATGCTGGACCCTGGCTCCAGCATGTCGGTAACCGCGCGATTGCGCAGCCGGCCGCCGCGCATGGCTGCTGCGCGCTGGTCGTGGTCGTTGGGGTTGAACGTGGGCTGGTTGACCATCGCCAGCACCTCGCCGGTGAGGGTGTCCAGCACCACCATCGAGCCGGCCGTGGCACGGTGATCGTCAATCGCGCGCTTCAGCTCCCGATATGCCAGGTACTGGATGCGCGTATCAATGCTGAGCATCAGGTCGCGGCCCGGCCGCACGGCGCGGATATTCTCGATGTCATCGACGCGGCGGCCGTTGCGGTCCCGGATCACGCGCTTTGCGCCGTCCTGGCCCGCCAGCAGGGAATCGAACGCCAGCTCCAGCGCCTCCTGGCCCTGATCGTCCTGGTTGGTCACGCCCAGCACGTGGCCCAGCACCTCGCCTTCGGGATAGAAGCGCCAGTATTCGCTGCGCTGGTACACGCCCGGCACGTTCATCTTCTGCACCGCCAGCGCCTGGGCCGGCGTCAGATGCCGCGCCAGCCAGACGAATTCGCGATCCTGGCTGCTGGATATGCGCAGCGCGAACTCCTTGCGATTGCGCTTGAGCTGATTTGCCAGGTCCGGCCAGCGGTCGGGCACCGTGCCCAGTTCGCGCGGATTGGCGTAGATCGACTCCATCGGCGTGCTGATGGCCAGCGGCCTGCCATTGCGATCGACAATGGCGCCGCGATGGGCCTCGATGGCCACCTCGCGCACCGCGCGCGCCTCGCCCTCGCCGATCAGGAATTCGTGCTGCACCAGCTGCAGGTGCACCGCGCGCACCAGCAGGCCGGTGGCGGCCAGCCCCAGCAGACCAAAGGCAAACCAGCCGCGCGCGCGAAAGCTGGCGGCGCCGGTGCGCGGTGCGCGGCTCACGGCAGCACCACCTGGATGGCGGCCGGATCTGGTGCGGTCATGGTCAGCCGGCGGCGCGCCGTATTCTCGATCTGCGCGTGCTGCGACCAGTAGCTCTGCTCCAGCTGCAGTTCGCCGCGGGTGACATCCAGCCGGTGGCGATCGCGATTGAGCGTTTCGAGCTCAACGAACAGCTCGCGCGCGCGATGCCGGGTCCAGATCGCACCCGTGGCCGACAGCAACACCGCGCACCACAGCAGCAGCGCGACCACCCAGGACCGGTTCAGCGCGGCCATCATGCCGCGCGTTTCACGGGCGGCGCATCCAGGCGTTCGGCAACCCGCAGGATCGCCGAGCGCGAGCGCGGATTGCGCTGCAACTCGGCATCACCGGCCCGCTGCTTCTTGCCGACGGCGCGCAGTGCGGGCGTGAAGTCCGGCGCCAAGGGCAGGCGCGCCCAGGCCGGATCCGGCTGCGACTGGTGCCGCATGAAATGCTTCACCATGCGGTCTTCCAGCGAGTGAAAGCTGATCACTGCAAGGCGGCCGCCAGGCACCAGCGCTTCAAGCGCGGCGTCGAGGCCGCGCCGCAACTCACCCAGCTCGTCGTTCACGTGCATGCGGATGGCCTGGAAGCTGCGCGTGGCCGGATGCTTGCCGCCATCGCGGCCGCGCACGGCGCGCGCGACGAGCTGCGCCAGCTGCCCGGTGCGCGTGATGGGTTCGAAGCCTCGGGCTGCCACGATGGCGCGCGCGATTCTCCCGGCGTGACGCTCCTCTCCGAGCTCGCGGATCACGTCGCGGATCTCATCGCCCGGCGCGCGGGCGAGCCAGGTGGCGGCGCTTTCGCCCCGCGCCGTGTCCATGCGCATGTCGAGCGGACCGTCGGCCTGGAAACTGAAGCCGCGCGCGGGATCATCGAGCTGCGGCGAAGACACACCGAGGTCGAAGAGAATCCCTCGACAGGCACGTCCTTGGCCATGTGCCTCGACCAGTGATGCGAGCGCACTGAACGCAGCGCCGACCACCACCACGCGCGGCTCCGCGCCGAAGCGCGCCCCAGCGGCCGCAATGGCCGCAGGGTCCCGGTCGATCGCGAGCAGGCGCTCTTCTGGACCCAACCGCTCGAGTATTCGCGCGGCGTGGCCACCGCGGCCGAACGTGGCATCCACGTACAGCGATGGCGCACCGGCGTGCGCAGTGATTGCGAGCGCGTCGAGCGCTTCTTCGACAAGCACCGGCTCGTGCTCAACCACTTTCTGACTCCCTGCACCTTGCGCGTCACAGGGACAGCGAAGCCACTTCTGCGGCCAGCTCCGTCACGCCCTGCTCGCTCTTCATCCATTCCTCGCACTGCATCTTCCAGCGCGCCTCGTCCCACAGTTCCAGGCCCCGACCCTGGCCCACGACCCAGGCCACGCGGCCGAGGCCGGCGAATTCACGCAGTTCGGGGGTGAGCGACAGACGGCCGTGGCTGTCCAGCGTCATTTCCTGGGCATGGCCGATCATCAGCCGCTGCAGGCGCCGCGCCTGCGGATGCAGGCTGGGCATGGCATTGAGCTGGGCCTCTATTTTTTCCCACTCGGGAAAGGCGTAGATACGCAGGCACTGGTCGCGGTCGACGGTGACCACCACCCGGCCAGCCGCGGGCGCGGCCAGGTCGACACGGTGTTGGGCTGGCACCACAACCCTGCCCTTGTCATCAATCGTGACTTTTGTTGCACCGCGGAACATGCACTAAAATGGGGATTACCCACTTTCACCCACAATTACCCACTGGGCCCCATCTTAGGAACCACGGCGGGCTTATGTCAACGGCGCGACGGGATTTTTTTGTTTACGCCACAACGACTTACGCGCGTTCGCAAAAGTGGGACGCGCGTCTCGAAAGAACTCTTTGGGATTCCGGCACTTGGGGTGGGAACCTAGAAAAAGAGGGAGCTGGCCGGTAAGCCGGGTTCTGTCTAGGGCAATCATTCCTCTAGGAGCCGTGTCACCACGGCCCTCGAGCAGCCTACCCGGAAAGAGCGCGGGACCCACGCTGCACCCCACCCTTGCGGGCAGGATGCTTCTTTCCCTATTTGGCCTTGCTCCAGGTGGGGTTTGCCGTGCCGTCGAATGTTGCCACCGACGCGGTGCGCTCTTACCGCACCCTTTCACCCTTGCCAGCACCTTGCGATGCTTCGGCGGTCTGCTCTCTGTTGCACTTTCCGTGGGCTCGCGCCCCCCAGGCGTTACCTGGCACCTTGTCCACTGGAGCCCGGACTTTCCTCCCCGAGTCTTGCGACTCGCGGCGATTGCCTGGCCAGCTCCCCCGCGCGCACCTTAGCACCTTCGCGCCTGCGACACGCTTGCCCATCCCCGCCCCAAGCGCCCAGAATCAAACGCCCGATCATGCAGCGAAAGAGGCAGGCTCATGAAGACTCGCGCCACCATCAGATTCGCCGCCGCCACGGCATTGGCGATCGCACTGCCGCTGCTGGCCGCAGAACGCCTCGCGGTGAAGGCTGGACTGTGGGAGAACACGGTCACCATGGAAATGAAGGGCCTGGCCATTCCCGCCGCGCAGCTTGAAGCTATGCCGCCGGCGCAGCGAGCCCAGATGGAGCAAATGATGAAGCAGATGGGTGTCGGCGCACCGCGCACCACCACCGAAAGCTCCTGCCTCACCGAGAAAGACCTGGATGGCAACGCATTCCGGGAGGCGCTGGAAGATCCAAGCCAGGACTGCGACTACACGCAGGTGACCGGCACATCAAAGCGCCAGGAATGGACTTTCCAGTGCAGGACCCAGGCCGGCAATGCCACCGGCCGGATGGTGGTGGACGTGGTCAGCGACACCCAGGTGCGCGGCACCATGGAAGTGCGGATGCCGCAGGGCGGCATGGACATGAAGTTCGACTCGAAGTGGAAGTCCGCCGACTGCCCCGGCTGAGGATTCCCGCTGGGCTTCAGCCCGCCGGCTCCATGCCGTAACGTAGCTTGAGTGAAGCTGCGGCAGGGGCGGCCAGGTGCGCCAGCAGCGCGCGTGCTGCCGCAGGCTGGGCGCTTGCCGCGCCCACGCCGCCGGCAAACACCGTCATGGTCTGGATCGCGTCAGGCAGCGGCCCCAGTACCTCGATGCCCTGCAGGTTCATCAGTTCGGAGAGCTGCTGGAAGCCCAGCGCAGCACGCCCGTCCGCCACCAGAGTGCCGACCGGCACGCCCGGCGGCGGCACCACGATGCGCGGACGGATCTGCCCGAGAATTTCCCAGCGCGCAAACAGCTGCTCCAGATAAACACCGCTCGGACCGGTTGAATAGCTCAGCGAAGGCGCCGCGAGCACGGCTGCCTTCACCTCGGCTTCACTCGCCACCGCAGGACGCGGTGTGCCGGCACGCACCGCCATGGCCACGCCGGAGCGCACCAGGTCGACGCGTGCGCCGGCCAGGCGTCCTTCTGCCAGCATTTTGTCGATGGCACTGGCAGCCAGCACCACCACATCGAAGACCTCGCCGGCACTGATGCGCCGCGCAACTTCCACCCCGCCCCCAGCTTCTGTTTTGACCGTGATGCCGGTTTCGCGCTGGTACAACGCCGCCAGCGCCGCCAGCAACTCGCGGGTGGCCATCGATGAAACCAGCTTCAGGGTCGGATTCACGGCACTTCCACTTCGTCTATGAACTGTTCAGCGTCGCCGCGCCGCAGGAGCGCATACACCTCGGCCTTGCGTCGGCCGCAAAGCTGCGCGACCACTGCGGCGGCGCGCGCCGGTGGCAGCTCGGCCGTCAGCAGGTCGAGCGCGCGGCGCACGAAGGCATCGTCGGGCCCGGCCGCGGCTGCGGCGCCAGCCACCACCAGCGTGATCTCGCCGCGCTGGAAATTGGGATCTTCCGCCGCGATTTGCAGCAGCCTTTCGAGGCTGCCGCGATATACGCTTTCGTGCAGCTTGGTCAGTTCGCGCGCCACCGCTGCCTCGCGGCCGGCGCCGAAGATCTCGCTCAGGTCCGAGAGGGTTTCGGCAATGCGATGCGGCGCTTCGAAGAAAACCATGGTGCGCGTTTCCCCTGCCAGCTGGCGCAGCGTGGTGCGGCGCGCGGCCGGCCGCGCGGGCAGAAAGCCCTCGAAGCAGAACCGGTCGGCAGCAAGGCCGCTCAGCGACAGCGCCAGCAGCACCGCCGATGGCCCGGGCGTCACGCCCACTGCCACGCCGGCTTCCAGCGCGGCCCGCAGGGTGAGAAAGCCGGGATCCGAAATCATGGGCATGCCGGCATCACTCACCACCACCACCAGCGCCCCGCCCTGCGCGCGCTGCACCAGCTCGTCGCGGCGCTGGGCCTCGTTATGCTCGTGCAGCGACAACAGCGGACGCTCCACGCCCAGCTGCCGCAGCAATCCGGCCGTGTGGCGCGTATCTTCGGCTGCGATGATGTCGGCACATGCCAACAGTTCGCGGGCGCGGGGCGACAGATCGGCAAGATTGCCGATTGGTGTTGCAATGAATTCGATTCGCCCCACAGCCACCCTATAATCGCAAGCATGCAAGTCATCCGCCACGTCACTTTCAGGATGCTCGCCGCCGGCGCACTGCTGGCGCTGCTGGCCTCCTGCCAGACCACGCCCGGGGGTCCCGGACCTGCCTCGGCCACGCGGGCCGAGCGGCTGCTGCGCCAGGGCAACCACGTCGAGGCGGCGCGGATGTATGAGCAGTTGGCCAGCAACAACCCCGCGCCCGCGCGTGACGAGTTCGCGCTCATCGCCACCCGCGCCTGGCTCGATGCCAATCGCGCCGATGACGCGCAGCGTGCGCTGGAACTCACCGGTCCGCAGCTGCCCACCACCCAGCACTTCGAGCGCGAGCTGCTGCGGGCCGAGGTCGGCACGGCGCGAGGGCAATACCAGGCCGCCTGGCAGCAGTTGTCACGGCTGCCCGTACCGGCGCTCGCCGCAGACGCCAACCGCCTGTTCCACCTGCGCCAGCAGGTGGCGCTGCGCGCCGGCGAGACCGCCGCGGCAGTGCAGGCCGGCATCGCGCGCGAGCGCATCGCACCGGACGAAAGCGGTCGCAACCGCGCGCGGCGCGACCTGCTCTCCGACCTGCGTTCGGCCATCGACCGCGGCCTGCGCGTCGATCCGGCCACCAGCACCGATCCAATTGAGCGCGGTTGGATCGAGGTCGCGCAGATTGCCTCGCAGGCGGGACGTAGCCCGCTGAGCGCCAATGCCATGATCGATCGCTGGCGGCAGCGCTTTCCGGGCCACTCGGCCTCCACCATCGTGGTGAGCGAAATCCTCGATCCGGCCGCGCGGCCCGATGCCGCCGGCGGCCGGCTGGCGCCAGTCACCGGACCGGTTGCCTTGCTGCTGCCCTTGTCCGATCGTGGCCTTGCGGCAACCGCGGGATTGATCCGCGATGGCTTCCAGTGGCATGCGACCAGACAGACTGCTGCGGGGCTCGCCGACCTGCGCGTCTACGACACCTCGACCCTGACGGTGGCCGCTGCAATGCAACGGGCAGTGGCCGATGGCGCCAGCTTCATCGTCGGGCCGCTGACCCGCGAAGACGTGCAGGCGGCTGCCGAGCGGCGCCCGGCGCATGTGCCGATGCTGCTGCTCAACACCCTGCCCGCCGGCGGCGGCGCAGGCGCCTGGCAATACGCGCTCGCTCCCGAAGACGAGGCGCGGCAGATCGCCCGCCAGATCGCCGGCGCCGGCGGTCGCAGCGCGGTGGTGGTGACACCGGCCGACGGATGGGGACAGCGCGTCGCCGCCGCCTTCACCGAAGAATTCACGGCTGCCGGCGGCAGCGTATTGGCGGAAGGCCAGTACGCGCTGGCACGCAACGACATCGAAGCCACCCTGGTCGCCGTGCTGGGCATCGATGCCAGCCGCCGGCGCCACGAGCGCGTGCAGGGCCTGGTCGGCACGCGCGTGGAGCCTGACCCGCGGCCGGCGCCGGGCATCGATGCGATTTTCGCCGCCGGCCACCAGGCACTGGCGATGCGCCAGATCCGCCCCTACCTGCGGCAGCACAATGCGATCGACATCCCCACCTACATGACCAGCGAGGGCGTGGATGGTGACCGTTCCGCCAATCGCGACCTCGAGGGCATGCGGCTGGTCGAAATGCCCTGGACGCTCGATACGGTTGGCGCGGCCTACGATGTGCGCAGCGCCAGCGAAGGCGCCTGGAGCGCGCGCGGCAGTGCGCGCGACTCGCGCTACTTCGCGTTCGGCTACGATGCCGCGCGGCTGGCCGCTGCGCTGCGCAGCGGCATCGTCGCCTGGCCGCTGGACGGTGTCACCGGTCGCCTCAACCTGACCCCGGACGGACGCATCGAGCGCCAGCTGAACTGGGCGCGCATGCGTGACGGCATGTTGCAGCCAGCCAACCCCGCTGACCCCTGATCGCACCAGCAAGGGGCACCGAAAGAATGCGAGCTGCCCAGCCTCCCGACCGGCAGCGTCTCGGCCGCGATGCCGAGGATGCCGCCGCCCGGTTCCTGGCACAGCGGCAGGTGACCATCCTGGCCCGCAACTACCGCTGTCGCACCGGCGAGCTGGACATCATCGCCGAGACCGCAGACGGGGTGCTGGTGATTGCCGAAGTGCGGCTGCGGGCCGACACGCGTTATGGCGGCGGCGCAGCCAGCGTCGACTGGCGCAAGCAGCGTCGCATCCAGCGCGCCACCTGCCATCTGCTGGCCCGCCAGCCGGCGCTGGCGAGGCGGGCGATACGTTTCGACGTGCTCGACCTCGCACCTGATGGTGCGGACGGTTATCGCATCGAGTGGATCAGGCAGGCATTCGAGGCCACGCCGCGCTAGCAACAAGTGCGGGGCCGCACCTATTTGACGATCTTAAGGCTCGGCCGCTTCTTCGGCTTGTCCGTGCCACCGTCCGCCGTCGGCGGCGACGAACGCTCCTGACTGCCCGAGGCGCTGGTGTCTTCCGGCGGCGGCGAGGGCGGCTCTTCAGTGAACACCATGCCCTGCCCGGTCTCACGCGCGTAGATGCCCAGCACTGCCTCACAGGGCACGCAGATGCGGTGACTGACGCCGGAGAAGCGCGCGCTGAACTCCACCGATTCTGCACCGATGGCGAAGTTCTGCGTCGCCGAGGCCGAGATGTTGAGCACGATGCGCCCTTCCTTCACGAACTGGCGCGGCACCTGCACGACCTCGGAAGTTGCATCGACGATCAGGTGTGGCGTCCAGCCACAATCGACGATCCAGTCCAGCATGGCTCGCAGCAGATACGGGCGCCGCGAGAGTTCAGGCAATGCGCATCTCCCGCTCCTGCGGCGACAGGCTCATGCGGAAGGCCGGCCGGGTGAACAGCAGGTTGGCGTACTTGAGCAGCGGCGTGAGGTCCTTGGGCAGGTCGATGCGGTAGCGCGGCAGGCGCCACAGGATGGGTGCCACGGTCACATCCACCAGCGACAGCTCGTCACTCATGAAATAGGGCTTGCCGCGCACGAAGTCGGCGAACTGCACCACCAGGTCGCGCAGCTCCCCGCGCGTCTTGTCGGCCTCGGCACTGCCGGACGTACCCTTGTCGAGCCTGGTGGAAAGCGTGTACCAGTCGCGCTCGATGCGATGCAGGGCCAGCCGGAACTGCGCCCGCGACACCGGATCAACCGGCATCAGTGGCGGATGCGGGAAGCGCTCATCCAGGTACTCGATGATGATGCGCGAGTCGTACAGCACCAGGTCGCGATCGACCAGCGTGGGCAGGTTGTGGTCGGGATTCAGATCCAGCAGATCCTCCGGGAAACGCCCAGGAGTGACGCTGACGATCTCGATCTCGACATCCTTTTCCGCCAGAACAATGCGGGTCCGGTGGCTGGCAGCCTCGTCCGGAGCCGAGAACAGGGTCATCACGCCAGATCCGCCTCGTCAGTGAACGTCTTTCCAGTACTCGTTCTTCAGCATCCACGCGAAGGCAGTGAACAGCAGAAGGAACAACACCACCCACAGGCCGATGCTGCGTCGCTCGACCTGCGAAGGGTCGCCGGCATAGTCGAGGAAATTCACCGTGTCGCGCACGAAGCCGTCGAACTGCTCGGGCGTCATGCTGCCCAGGGCCAGGTACTCGAAGCTCTCGATCGCCGGCCCACCACCGTGCGCGCCGCCGGCTTCGCCGTGGGCGGCAAATACCGCGGCTTTCACGCCTTCAAGGCTCGACAGCACTGCCGGCATCGAAGCACCATCGAGCACCAGGTTGTTGGTGCCGGTTACCTTGGTCGGATCGGCTACGAAACCTTTGAGGAACTGGTAGATCCAGTCCGGACCGCGCGAGCGCGCGGCGAGCGACAGGTCCGGCGGCGCCTTGCCGAACCAGGCCTCGCCATCGGCCGCCGGGAAACTGCTGAGGATGTAGTCGGCGGCTTTGGCACCAGGCGGCAGCAGCGACTGCGCCAGCATTTCGCTGGAGATCTGCATGTCTTCGGCCATGCGCGACCAGCGCATGTACTTCAGCGAGTGGCACCCCAGACAGTAGTTGACGAAATTCGCCGCACCCCGCTGCAACGAGGCGGTGTTCTTCACTGCGTTGCCGGCACGCCAGCCCTGCCAGTCGACGCCGGCGTCATGCCCGCCATCCGCAGCAGCCCCCGCCACGCCGGCAACCACCAGGCCCGCCAGCACCACCCATCTACGCCAGAATCCGGTCTGCATCGTCACAAGCCTTCAATGCGATTTGGAAGTGAGCCGCTCGGGCACGCGCGCGGTGGACTCACCGCGGGTGTAGAAGGGCATCAGCAGGAAGAAGAGGAAATACAGCGCCGTGAAGATGCGCGCCAGCACCACGTAGATGCCTTCGGCTGGCTTGACGCCCAGGTAGCCCAGCATCAAGAACGACACCACGAAGACGCCCAGCGCGATCTTCCAGGTGAGCGGCCGGTAGCGCGTGGACTTGACCGGCGAGCGGTCGAGCCACGGCAGCACGATGAACACGGCCACCGAAGCGGCCATCAGCAGCGCGCCCAGCTGCTGGTCCGGCACGGCGCGCAGGATGGCGTAGTACGGCGTGAAGTACCACACCGGGACGATATGGTCCGGCGTGGACAGCGGATTGGCCGGCTCGAAGTTCGGCTTCTCGAGGAACAGTCCGCCAAAGGTGGGCACGAAGAACACCACGACGGCGAACAGGATCAGGAACACGCCCAGTCCCACCAGATCCTTGACCGTGTAGTAGGGATGGAACGGAATGCCGTCAAGAGGCTTGCCGTCTGGTCCCTTCCTGTCCTTGATCTCGATGCCGTCGGGATTGTTCGAGCCGTTGTGGCGCAGCGCCACCAGATGCAGCGCCACCAGCAGCAGCAGCACCAGCGGCACCGCCACCACGTGCAGCGAGAAGAAGCGGCCCAGCGTGGCATCGGCAATGCCGTAATCGCCGCGGATCCACTCCACCAGGCCCGGCCCGATCACCGGAATGGTGCCGAACAGGTTGACGATCACCTGCGCACCCCAGAACGACATGTTGCCCCAGGGCAGCACGTAGCCCATGAAGGCCTCGGCCATCAGCGCCAGGTAAATCATCATGCCGAACAGCCACAGCAGCTCGCGCGGCGCCTTGTAGGAGCCGTAGAGCATGGCGCGGAACATGTGCAGGTAGACCACAATGAAGAAGAACGAAGCGCCGGTGGAATGCATGTAGCGCAGCAGCCACCCGAACGGCACCTCGCGCATGATGTATTCGACCGAGTCGAAGGCCGTGGCCTCG